>CAZIIV010000046.1:0-18548 GCA_964539365.1 uncultured Desulfobacteraceae bacterium
ACTGTTGTTTGCTAAAATTGCCATGGCTATTTGGTTTCGGAGCCACGGTTAGTCAATAGACAAGGATCAGCGTTTACCAACGGCTTTGCTTTACACCCGATACACGATCAAGGACGTTCAATAGTTAACCCACTAAAAAATATATTAATTTTTGCACTCCAGTATTTTCATTCCTTAGTGGCAACTTTTTATTTCTATAGCTTAGAAAGAGCTTCCGAGGCAAGTTGGCCGACCGTACGTTCTATGAAATGCCTATCAATAAAGATCTTCACCATGGCGTTATCGTTGGAAAGATATTGGAGTAAGGGTTTTGTCAACTCGCTGTCGAGAGCTCCGGCAGTCCAAACTGCAAAACCGCGATGTATTGGATCTTGGGATCGCATAAAGGGAAGCAGAAAAGAGGCGGCAAGGGTTACAAGCTCGGGACGAGAATGGGCAAGTCTGCCCAGCCCCCAGAGAACGCCTCTTTGAAGAATCGGGTGTTCGATGTAATTCCCCTGTTCGTTGACATAGGATACCAGCAGGAAGGCATACTCCTCGGCCAGCCTCGAATGGCGAGCCATGATCTCTCCCATGGCCTCGGGCGACCCCCACCCGATTCCCCCGGATTCATCGTTAAGATTCCATATCAGACGCCGCATCACAATCCGGGCCGATTCCATATCCTGTTCGGCAAGACCGGAAACCACCGCACCCATTGCCGTAATGGCGCGCCATTTGATCAATTCATTCGTACTGTAAAAAAAGGAAAAAAGCGGATTAACCGCTTTGCGTGCAGGGTACTGACAGATCTCGTCCAGACTCTTTTCGAGATCATCGCTATCTAAAAGTTCCAAAATTTTCTTTTTAAGTTGTCTATTGCCCATTTTAATTTTTGTGTTGAAAACTTGGTCCTCTATGCCAAGTCAGTAAGATATGACTTTGCATTGGAGTTTTGTGTCTAAAAGCACATGGGATCTCCGTTGAATACCTAACGCTATTTCTCTCATATTAGCCTCACCATGTTTTTTTTTAACCTCTTCCCAGTATATGCAGTCTTCCGGGCAGTATTTTATGGCTTCATCGACATCACTCTCCGGATAAGAGAAAAGTTCAATCACCTCGATATATCCTGCGTCATTTACTCTAAAAACAGAAGGGCAAACCTCCACGCACCCTTCGCATAAACTGCATCGACTCAGATCAACCGCTGGTTTTTTCATACCAATACCTTTTTGGATTTGTTTTGATTTGTCACGAATACTTTCTAATAAGCTTCTTCGTAAGCCAGATCGTCTTTCGTGACTTTACCTTTAAACAGGGTGTATGCCCATATCTGATATCCAATTACAACCGGAATGAATAATATTACCACAATCAGCATAATTTTCAGGGTAAGAGGGCTTGAAGATGAATTATGGGCGGTAAGACTGAATCTTGAATTAATGGTGGAGGGAAACATGTTCGGATACAGCCCGATAACACCGTAAAACGTAGCCCCGACAATGGTGAGCGCAGAGGAAAACCAGGCTTTGAAAAATGCCTTTTTTACCATAAAATATTTTATACCCAAAAGAGCGAAACCCATAATCAGTATAACCATGAAAAAGACCGGATGGGCCAGGTAGTTATCATAGAGCCGGGTAGAGAACTTGCTTGCGATCAGAAAAATTACCGCCACCCCAAGAAGCACCGGCCAGAGCTTATTGGCAACGGAATCCGCCCTGTGATGCAGATCACCTTCTGTCCTGATGGCCAGCCATAAGGCGCCGTGAACCAGAAAAAGCATTACAAAAAGCACGCCGCCAAGAAGCCCGTAAGGATTTAAAAGCGTAAATAACGTTCCATGATAAATGCCGTTGTGATCTATGGGAAGTCCTTTAAAAATATTTGCAAAGACCACTCCAAAAAGAAGCGCCGGTAAAAAACTTCCGATAAAAATACAGGTATCCCAGATTTTTCGCCAGCGCGGGTCATTAACCTTACCGCGAAATTCAAAGGAAACCCCGCGCAGAATCAGAGCAAAAAGAATCAGCATCAATGCCGAATACAGGGAGGAGAACATTACGGCATACACTGCAGGAAAAGCGGCAAAGGTAACACCGCCTGCCGTGATAAGCCAGACCTCATTACCATCCCAGAGCGGTCCCAGCGAATTGATCATAATACGCTTGTCTTGATCACTCTTTCCCAGAAACGGATAAAGTGTTCCCACTCCAAAATCGAATCCGTCTGTCATGAAGAATACCGCCCATAAAAGGCCCCATAAGAAAAACCATGTGGTCTGTAACAGCATTTTTTCCTCCGGTATGTGTAGGTTGCCGGGTTTTCCAAACGATTATTTTTTGGTCGCAGGCTCGGGTCCATTTAAAGCGCTTTTGGCAATCAAATAGAATCCGGTGATTCCCAACAAACCATACACCACGATGAATGCAATCAGGCTGGTCAGTACCTGGGATGAAGCAACCGGAGAAACTGCGTCGGATGTCTTCATCAGGCCATATACAATCCAGGGTTGACGTCCCACTTCGGCAACAATCCAACCCAGTTCACAGGCCACATAAGGCAGGGGGATCGACACGATCATAAGCTTTAGATATGTTGTACTGTCTGCCAGCCGCTTGCGTTTCCACCAGCCAAGAACGGTGGCGAAAACAAAGTAAAATCCCAGCCCGACCATGATTTTAAAGGCAAAAGACGTTATCAGCACCGGTGGGCGTTCGTCCCTGGGAAATTCTTTCAGCCCCTTTACTTCCGCATTAATATCGTGATGCACCAGGAAACTGAGCATGCCGGGTAACGTACCGAGTTCAATTTCATTTTTTTCGTTATCTTCATCCGGCAGGGCAAAAAGATAAACCGGCGCCCGTGTGGTGGTGTCCCAAAGAGATTCCATGGCCGCCAGCTTGGTGGGCTGTTTTTCGGCAACGATCACACCGTTTATATCCCCTGAGATCACCACTATGAAAGAAAAAATGGTGCCGAATCCCAAAGCGATCTTGAATGAGCGGGTAAAAAAATCCACATTTTGTTTTTTTAATAAATGGTAGGCACTGACACCCATAACGAAAAAGGCGCTCAGCACATAAGCGGCGCTTACCGTGTGTAAAAATTTAAAAATGGCGTGTTTCTGAAACAAAACAGCGGCGAAGTCCACCAGTTCCGCCCTTCCGTCTCTGATGGTATACCCGACAGGACTTTGCATCCAGGCATTGGCGATGAGGATCCAGATCGCGGAAAGGGTTGAACCAAACGCGACCAGCCACATGACCGTTGCATGAGCTTTTTTGGAAAGCTTTTTCCAGCCAAAAATCCAGATACCGAGAAATATCGACTCCAGAAAAAAGGCCGCGGTAGCCTCGATGGCCAATAGAGACCCGAAAATATCACCGACATAAGCCGAATAGCGAGACCAGTTGGTTCCGAACTGAAATTCCAGGGTGATTCCCGTAACAACCCCCAGCGCAAAATTAATCAAAAACAGCCTGCCCCAGAATTTTGTCATGCGGAGATAGGTTGGGTCCCCGGTTTTAACGTATCTGGTTTCCATGTATGCAACCAAAATCGATAACCCAAGGGTAAAAGGAACAAATAAAAAGTGAAACATTGTAGCGGCTGCAAATTGCAGCCGTGAAAGAAACACTACATCCATTAACACCCCCTTGTGCTATTCATTCCGAAGGCATACTGTGTAACGTCTATTTCTTGATTGCCTTACCGATTTTTCTGCCCAACTCTAAACAGGCATTCTTTGCATCCTGATCCGGTACGTACTGAATCTTAATGCCCGGGTCAATGATATCAAAATTCATGGCTTCAAGCTCCCGGGTAATCAGCTTGACCGACTCACCGCTCCATCCATAAGACCCGAAAGCAGCACCGATTTTATTTTTGGGCTTAAGCCCCTTCATATAGGTCAAAAAATCGCTGACCGTCGGAAACAATTGGTTATTAAGGGTCGGCGAACCAACGATAACGGCAGCCGCATCCAGAACTTCGGTCATAATTTCACTTCGATGGGAACTACGGATGTGTATGGGTCTGGCAATAACACCTTCTTCAACAATACCTTGAGCGATTTCCTCGGCCATTGTTTCGGTGCTGTGCCACATAGTGTCATACACCACAACCGCTTTCCGTTCGGGTTCCTGACGTGACCATTTGGCATACGCATTAATAATTTTCCCCGGGTCTTTCCGCCAGATAACCCCGTGGTCCGGACATATCATATCAATCTCCAGACCCAGCTCGGCAACCTTCTCCAAAAGTTTGAGTATCAACGGCGAATACAGCAAGAGAATATTTGCAAAATACTTCTTGGCATGGGGCATGATCGAATCGCCGATCTGATCATCAAACTTTTCATGCCCGGCATAATGCTGGCCAAAGGCATCGCTTGAAAAAAGAATCTTGTCCTCTTTTACGTAGGTAAACATACTGTCCGGCCAATGAAGCATGCGGGTTTCCAGAAACGTCAGAGTTCTTTTGCCCAGGCTCAGCGTTTCACCTTTTGCGATTCCGTGATAATTCCATTTCTGCGGAAAATGTCGGGAAAGATTTTTCAACCCCATTTTTGAACAATACAACGGCTTGTCTTCCCCGATTTTATGCATGACCCGTGGCAAACTGCCGGAATGATCCATTTCCGTATGGTTGCTGATAACAAGGTCGATCTTTTTGGGGTCAACGATTTTAGTGATGTTCTCCAGAAGCTGGTCTGAGAATTCCTTTTTTACCGTATCGATAAGGGCGATTTTTTCATCTACGATTAAAAACGCATTGTAGCTTGTGCCCCGGTAGGTGGAATATCCGTGAAAATCTCGGATATTCCAATCGATTACTCCGACTTCATAAATGTCTTTTGCAATTTCAATTGGATTCATTTTTCTATTTTTTATCTCCTCCATTAAAATAACAGGACACAGATTCTCACAGATGCACACAGATTTTTCTTTATTAAAGTCCTGATAATCTGTGTTTATCCGTGTCCCTAAAATAGTTACCAGTTTTCTCCGAGCAGTTCAAAATGGGCCTGGGGATGATCGCAGGCCGCACACACGTCCGGAGCTTCGTTTCCTTCATGCAAATAACCACAGTTGCGGCAGCGCCAGGTAACCTTTTCATCCCTTTTAAATACTGTGCCGGCTTCGATATTAGCAGCAAGCTCCGCATACCTTTTTTCATGCTGTTTCTCCGCAACTGCAATTGCCTCAAACACTTCTGCCAAACTATCAAACCCTTCCTCACGAGCTGTTTTTGCAAATTCCGGGTACATTACCGTCTGCTCATAATGTTCTCCAGCGGCCGAATCCTTCAGGTTTTCCAGGGTGGTACCGATAACACCCGCTGGAAACGCTCCTGTTATTTCAACTTCCCCCCCTTCTAAAAATTTAAAGAGTCTTTTGGCATGCTCTTTTTCCTGGTTGGCCGTTTCAGTAAAAATTTCAGAAATTTGAACATAGCCCTCCTTTTTGGCCTTGCTCGAAAAATAAGTATAACGATTTCTCGCCTGAGATTCACCCGAAAATGCAGTTAAGAGATTTTTCTCTGTTTGAGTTCCTTTCAACCTTGCCATATTTTTCCTCCTTTTTCTATATTTATACTAAGGTGCCTATCGGTTAAAAACACAACCCATTCTATTTAATGCCATTCTTCCACCAACCTTTCTTAATGTGGTTTTCCTTTTCTTTTTCCGCAAGTCTTTTGAGCTTATAGGCAGAATCAAGTAAAACACCGTAAAGAATACCACAGCCGGTATCTTCTCTCTGGGCGTCTCCTGTTTCCGCCAGTTCGATCATTTTGTCTGTCAATTGAAGGATTTTTTTAATATTTATATCACAGGGCTTCACGGATATTTTATCTCCGGTTATGAATTATAATTCTGTCATTGTCATTCTAGTCAAAATTCCTGTCAAGAAAGAATATAAGTTGATATTCTAAGTATCAACTATCAATTTATATTGATCACAAATTATAATCCCAAGGCAGAAATTATCAATTTCTCGTTACGCATCGATTCCGGAAAAAAGTTCAGTGCTGATATATCGCTCTCCGGTACTTGGTAATATTACGACCATACATTTGCCTTTTGACTCTCTCCGTTTTGCAATTTTAAGGGCGGCGGCCATGGCGGCACCCGATGAAATGCCGCAGAGAATACCCTCTGTTTCTGCCAACATCCGTGATATATCAAATGACTCATCATTCGATACCGTGACGATTTCATCTATTATTGTTATATCCAGTACATCAGGAATAAAACCTGCGCCAATGCCCTGAATCTTATGAGGCCCGGCCTTTCCTCCGGATAATATCGGAGAATCTTCAGGTTCAACAGCAATGGCTTTAAAGGTTGGTTTGAGCGATTTTATCATCTGGGCCACACCGGTTATGGTTCCGCCGGTGCCAACACCGGCGACCAGTATGTCCACCCTGCCGTCGGTATCGTTCCATATCTCCTGTGCAGTGGTCTCCCTGTGGATTTTCGGATTGGCCGGATTCCTGAACTGGTCGGGCATAAATGCGTTTTTGTGAGCGTCGACAATCTTTTCCGCTCTTGTAATGGCCCCTTGCATACCTTGGGAACCCGGCGTAAGGATAAGTTCCGCGCCAAGGTGTTTAAGCAGTTTTCTCCGTTCCATACTCATTGTGTCCGGCATGGTGAGGCATAGACGATAGCCCTTTGCAGCGCAGATAAACGCCAGGGCAATCCCCGTGTTTCCGCTGGTTGGCTCCACCAATAATGTATCCGGGTCGATTAATCCTTTGGTCTCTGCGGTATCAATCATCGACGCGGCAATCCGGTCCTTAACACTTCCTAACGGATTGAAAAATTCAAGTTTGGCAAGTATCTCAGCATTTAGCCCTTGACTCATGGTATTGACTCTTACTAGAGGTGTTGCGCCAATAGTTTCGCTGATGTTGAAAAATATGTTCATGGCCCGCGCCTTTTAATCCTGACTTCTATGAGTTCTATGGAGTGAACACATGGAAAATCGTCTCATACTTGTTATTGATACACAATTGTATCATGAAACGATCCGGCAAGTCATAATTGATCAAAAAATTATTTCTCAGAAGCAACCTGATAGTTAATATAAGCAGTTTCAAAACATTCTGACATGCCTCGTATTTCTGCTAATAATTGTATCCCGCTTATTCTGACCAGTTTATGCATAGTAAAATCCTTCAAATCCGGACACGCACGATTGAACCTAACTTAAGAACGCTTTACACCCATATATTTAATGTGCTTAAACGACAATAACATTTTAATTCCGCAAATTAAATCTGCAAAGCTTATGCCAAATAGGTGACAAAATTTTATTGCACGGCTTGGCATGGATATTGTGTTTGAAAATGTTATAAATCTAGTGATGAGGTTAATGTGTTATGACAATTGCCGGAAATCTTCAAACTACCGCAATGGCGGTCATGCCTCATAAGGATGTGGATAGGGCCCTTAAGTTGGCTCTGACCATGGACATTCCATTCTGGCCCCAGCTTCCTCATGTCAGTTACACGGAAGACATGTATGTTCAGGCGGCCGAACACTTCCCCGGTATTTTACTGGACATGCAGAACAGAACCCTTAGGTTCTCAATGGAAAAGTTCATCATTGAATTTGAAGAAACCATGGCTCATTTTGACGAACCCGAATACTTTGATACCAGCAAGGAATATTCGGTGGTTTATCATCGCTTCCTCGAAATGGATCTCTCGGACAGGCCCGCAATACGAGGCCAGTTGGAAGGGCCCATAAGTTTTGGCCTGAATGTACTTGACCAGGATAAAAAGCCCATTCTTTTCGATGACACCATACGGCCTTTTATGTTTGAATTTATGTCACGGCGAATAAATGTACAGCTTGAACGGCTCAAAAAGATGAATTCCAATGCGTTTATGTTTGTGGATGAGCCCGGCTTGCAATTTCTGTTCAGCGCCCTTTCAGGTTACGACAGCACAAAAGCCAAAAACGAAATGGAACAGTTTTTTGCCATGACTCAAAGGCCAAGGGGTGTGCATTTATGCGGAAATCCGGATTGGGATTTTCTTCTGGGTCTTGATCTTGACATTCTTTCTCTTGATATTTATCAAAACGGAGAAGTGTTTTCATCATATTCGGAGTCAATAAAAAGATTCCTTGATCGCGGAGGCGTAATTGCATGGGGTATCGTGCCGACAAATTTTGAACCTTTTGAGATTGAAAATATTAATACTTTGGAAGCAAGATTGACCGAAGTATGGAATCTGTTGGCTGATAAAGGGATAGACAGTAAATTTCTAATATCGAGAAGCTTGATTTCTCCAGCCACGTGCTGTCTGGTAAATCCCGATGGAGATAAAACCGTTGAAAAGGCTTTTGGGGTTGTGAAAGAATTGTCCCGTCGACTAAAAGATAGATATGGGCTCTAAATTATCCAATTTCTGTCCCAATTTGACCGGAAAAGGTCTGAAGATAATAACTTTGTACTTTTTCATTTATAGTCCGATAGCCTGTCAATATCATCAAATTATGGATTGATACGGGGCAAATCTTAGTTTCTGATGTCTCGGAATTAAGCTTGAAACACAACTGTCTCATAAGGCAGATATACATGCCGTTTTTCAAAATTATATCAATTGCCAAGATCGCTAATTGCAGGAATGGTCTGCATATTGTATTGAAAATAAAGCAGATGATTCTTAATACCCATTTTTGATTTGGTTAAAAGTAAGGTGGCATATATGTTGCTTTGTACATTTTGTAATTAATGGCGAGTCGGATCATATACTTTTCGACTCCGAGAAAAAAACAGGGTCCATTTTTTTTTAAAGTCACTATTTCAAATTAAAAGAAAGGAAATAAAATGGAAGAACGTACTGGAATAATCACAATGAAAGGCAACCCGTTGACTCTTGTTGGAAAAGAACTCAAGG
This sequence comes from uncultured Desulfobacteraceae bacterium, assembly GCA_964539365.1. Lineage (GTDB taxonomy): Bacteria > Desulfobacterota > Desulfobacteria > Desulfobacterales > UBA11574 > S5133MH16. Next base: position 8,899 of record CAZIIV010000046.1, read on the forward strand.
AAGGAGACTTAGCCCCTGATTTTGAAGTTCTTGACAATGACCTGTCACCGGTCAAATTTTCATCCTTTAAGGGAAAGATCTGCGTGATTTCTTCGGTACCCTCCCTGGACACACCGGTATGTGACATGGAAACCCGACGATTTAACCACGAGGCCGGAAATATAGGCATAGACCTGACCATACTCACCATTAGCATGGATCTGCCCTTTGCTCAAAAGCGATGGTGCGGAGCAACCGGTGTGGATAACGTGATCACGCTGTCCGATCACCGCAACGCATCTTTTGGGACCGCTTACGGAGTTTTAATTAAAGAACTTCGGTTACTGGCCAGATCTGTCTTTGTGGTGGATCGTGAAGGCATTATCCGATATATTCAGATGGTCAATGAGATTTCTAGAGAGCCTGACTATGATGCCATAATGAATGCCGTGAATAATCTCGTTTGAATCCGGAGGATCACCGAGCATAATAATAGTGCAGAGCAATATTACAAATTGCCCGATTATCGTCAGCGGAAGATATATTAACCGGTTGTATTATAGGGAATGGACACTTTTAAGAAAATAAGGAGGTAGAAATGGTTCCCAATGAAAAGTTAATAAAAATTTTTGAGTATGCTCTGAATCAGGAGGAAACCGGAAAAAGTTTTTTTGAAGTCTCTCTTCAGCGGATGGGCGTCGGTGCGGCGGTTTCAGCGTTTAAACGTTTGATCGAGGAAGAAGCAAAGCATATTGAATTTATCAGTCGTATCCTGAAAGATCTCAGGGAAGGATCCGAAATCGAACCTGAAAAGGTTAGGGAAATTATTCTGGAACCCACCAACTATTTTGACGAGCGGTCCAAATCCGAGTTTTTACAAAAGTGTATTGACGAGTCCATGATTCCGGATGTGACCGTTTTTAACACCGCATGGCTGATAGAAAAAGATTTGAGCGAGTTCTATGGAAAAATGGCCGACATAACCAAAGGAAAAGCCAGAGATGCACTGCTTATGCTATCGGGCTGGGAAAAAAGCCATGAAAATTTTTTCAGGGAATATCGGGATAAGCTAACAGACGTTTATTCCAAAATGCCGTGGGGGGGATGACACCCCCATCCCATAACAGAACATCCCATGGATGATCCGGCCAAGAAATCCACTCGGAATTCACATGCTGAACGGTTTTGAAGGATTGCTATGAAAGAATAAACACAAGCAAATCCGAGAGAGAGGAGAAATGTATGGCGAAATGGTCGATTAACCGAACCCGAAAGCTACGAAAGGCAACCCTGCTTTTTGTGGTTCTCTGCATTGCTTTGGTTGTCAATCAATGCGGAACTGCCGAGGAAAAACCCTTATTGGTGCAGAATCCTCTTCCTTATCCAGAGGATGCACTTGAACCATATATCTCCGCCAAGACTATCGGGTTGCATTATAGCAAACATCATGCCGGGTATGTGGCCACGGCCAACCGTCTGGTGATGGACAGTGCCTTCCAGGGTAAGACGCCTGTGGAAATTATCAAGCTCACCACGGGTAAAAAGAAGCACTCCGAAATCTTCAACAATGTTGCTCAAGCCTGGAACCATGACTTTTTCTGGAACTGCATGAAACCCGGGGGCGGCGGCATGCCAAAGGGCAAGCTCGCAAAAAAGATCAAAGACTCATTCGGAAGTTTTGATGCGTTCAAAAAGGAATTTTTAGCGGCAGCCAAGAGTCGGTTCGGGAGCGGGTGGGTTTGGTTGGTATTGGATGATGATATACTTAAAGTAGTCACAACTGCAAATGCAGACACACCCTTCTCCCGGGGCTTGAAACCCATCTTTACCGTTGACATCTGGGAGCATGCTTACTATTTGGACTACCAGAACCGGCGTACCGATTTCGTGGAGACTGTACTTGATCATCTTGCCGACTGGGATTCAGTCGTTTCCCGCATGAAAAGTTAAAACGGATATTCCTTATTTTTTTTGAGGCGAGATGCTGGATACTCGTTTCTGGATACTGGATATTTATGAGAAATCACTTTATTTTTTATCCAGGATCAAGCATCCGGCATCCAGGATCATTCAGATAGCGCTGCTACAAATGCTTTAACACTCCGGAATAGCTGCCCCAAAATGATTTTCACAATTGCTTTATATCCTATTGAAGTAATTGAATCACGGCTCTCATAAAGGCCGGAAGATCATCCGGAGTTCTACTGGTTATCAGGTTTCCGTCTACAACCACTTCCTGATCAACCCATTTTGCCCCGGCATTTATTAAATCGTCTTTTATTGCAAAAAAAGAAGTTGCTTTCCTTCCGGAGAGTATCCCCGCAGAGGCCAGCATCCATCCGGCATGACAAATGGCGGCGACCGGCTTGTCGGCATTAAACATATCTTTTACCAACTTGACCATGGATGGGTATCGGCGCATCATGTCCGGCGCATATCCACCCGGAATGATCATTCCGTCAAAGTCTTTCGCGGCTACCTGGTCGGCACTGGCATCGGCTTTTGCTTGTGTGCCCGGCTTACCGGTATAAATTTCAGCTTTCCCGGATCCAACTACGGTAACTTCCGCGCCTTCCTCCTTTAATCTGTAATAAGGATACCAGAATTCAAAGACATTGAACATTTCTTCGATTAGAATAATCACTTTTTTCCCGTTAAGCAGCATGTTATCCTCCTGTGAAATAATTATAAGAATTTTCTATTTTATCATAAAAATACAAAAGTTTTGAATTATACTCATTATAATGCTACAATGTGGTATGTCAACCCAATGAAGCGAGATATGGTTCCGTGAAGCAGGCGATTCGTATCAGATTATAAAACCTGTTTATATACCATATCAAAAATATTTATTCTTTTCTATACCGATTAGAATTGTGCTTCATTTTTAAATACTCATGTTTTGGCACATGTTTTGCTTTAAGTATATGCTGAAATCCTTAGAAACCACAGGAGGCCCGACATGAAGCAGTTTTTGATCAAATTTTTATTGCTAATATGGGTAACTGCCGTGGTGATTTTCATTGCTCCTACCGGATCATCTGCCCAGTCTTCCATCTGGGCGCCAGCGCATCTGGCCGGACTTATTGAAGAAGGTTTGGCCAATAACCAGGATATCAAGAGTTTGGAATCCCGGGTGAAAAGTCTTAGAGAAGAAATCTCATTTGCGGGCTCGCTGAATGATCCCCGTGTTGGCATCGCTTTCCTGAATCTTCCCACCGACACCTTCAGATTTGATCAGGAACCGATGACTCAGAAGCAGATTTTTATCGCTCAGAAAATACCATGGTTCGGCAAATTAAGCCTCCAATCCCAACAAGCTGCAATAAAGGCAATTCGTCAAGCAGCGATCCTAAAGGCAAAACGGCTGGAACTTGCCCGGGAAATAGCCACGGCGTATTATGAACTGGGGTTTATTGCCAGCGCACAGAAAATAAATGACAGACTGATGAATATGTTGACCCAGTTGCTTAGAGTATCGGAGACCAAATATGCCTCGGGTCAGGGTCTTCAGCAGGATGTTCTGCAAGCCCAGGTGGAAACGAGCAAACTTTTGGATGAACGGATCACTTTGGGAAAAAAGCGCCGCACACAGGAAGATCGGATAAACAGCCTGCTTAATCGGGAAAGATTCATTCCGGTAGCACCTCCTAAAAGCCTGCCGTATCCTGATTCGGTGCCGAGAACAGAGGAATTACAAACTCTATCATTGAAGATGAATCCCTGGCTCAAGGTTAAACAGGTTGAAATCGATCAGGCCAATGTGGAGATCGAGCTGGCCCGAAAGGACTATTGGCCGGACATGGATGTCAAAGTGGCTTACGGCCAACGGGAAGAAGATTTCAACGGCCGAGATTTGCCGGACTTTGTGTCAACCTCTGTTGTCATGAATATTCCTCTTTGGAAAAACACCCGTCAGGACAAAAAATTGGAAGCAACCAAATTAAGTCATCAGGCCGCCTTACAGTCTTATCAAAATTTAGCAAACCGTCTCCCCCACAAAATAGACGCCCTGGTCAGCGACATCCGAAACATCCGGAGAAACTACCGGCTGCTTATGGATGCTCTGATCGTCCAGGCAGAGCACTGGGCCCGGTCTTCCTTAAGCGCCTATGAGGTCGATAAGGTAGAATTCAGCACCATGATCAATGCTCAAATTCGATTGCTGCGCTTCGAACTGCAATCAGAAAAATATCTTTTCAGTCTCTATAAAAAGCGAGCAGAACTCGAAGAAGTTCTGGGCGGGTCGATTTTGTCCCGGAATCCTGGTGACAAGGGTTCCCATGGGCAAGAGGAGAATACATCATGAAAGAACACAACTCGCAAATCATTGCCCTATAAACTTTACAGTTTCCATGGGCAAGAGGAGAATACATCATGAAAGAATTTACAAAAAAGTCAAACCGTAACGCAGCGTTTGTCTTTATCGGTGTGTTGATATTATTGATCACCCGGGCGGGTCTCCACATAAAGCACACCGGCGAACTCAACCTTACGGTTACAAAAGCACTGGCTTCGGAAAAGGGACTGAAAGCCGGGATGATCGATCCCGAAACCGGGAAAAAAATCAAATACTGGCAGGCCCCCATGAACCCGAGTTATATCCGGAACGAACCGGGGAAATCTCCCATGGGGATGGACCTGGTACCGGTTTACGAGGAAGAAGGGGAAGAAAAGGAACCGGCGTCAACCATCCGCATCGACCCGGTGACCATGCAGAACATGGGGGTTCGGCTGGGCCGGGTGGAACGTAAACCTTTGGTCAAAAATATCCGAACGGTCGGCAACATTACCTACGATGAAACAAAGATCTATACGGTCAATACCAAATTAAACGGCTGGATTGAAAAACTGTATGTAAATTTTGTCGGTGAAAAAGTTAAAAAAGGTCAACGCCTCTTTGATATTTACAGCCCTGAACTGGTAACGGCCCAGGAGGAATATCTTCTGGCGCTTCAACAGAATAAAACCCTGAAAGGCAGTTCATACAACAGCATCCGGGAAGGGGCCCGGCGCCTGCTAGATGCCTCCCGTACCCGGCTGATGTATTGGGACATCAGTGAAAATCAGATAAAAAAAATTGAAAATACCGGCACCGTCCAAAAGACGCTGACCATATATTCTCCGGAAAGCGGCGTGGTGACCAAAAAGTATGCGTTTCAAGGTCATTATGTAAAAGCCGGCGAGAATCAATATGAGATCACCGATCTTTCAAAGGTCTGGGTGGATGTGGACGTTTATGAATACGAGCTTCCGTGGATCCGAAAAGGGATGCCTGCAAAAATGACGCTTTCCTACATCCCGGGTGAAACCTTTGCCGGCAAAGTACTGTATGTTTATCCGTATCTTATGGCCAAGACGCGTACGGCCAAGCTTAGATTGGAATTTCCCAACCCCAACTACGAGCTCAAACCGGATATGTATGCCAATGTTTATCTTGAATCCAAAATTGCAAAAGAGGGCCTGGTTATTCCACAGGAAGCGGTCATTGACAGCGGTGTGCGAAAAGTTGTGTTTGTGGCCCTTGGCAAAGGCAAGTTTCAGCCGCGTGAAGTCAAGCTTGGTTTGGAAGTTAATGATTTTGAATTCCAGGTATTGAAAGGCCTGAAAGAAAATGAACAAATTGTGCTCTCCGGCCAATTCTTGATCGATTCAGAGAGCCGCCTGCGAGAGGCCATCCAAAAGATGCTGGAAGTCCAAAAGAAAAGTTCGACACCGGGCCCCGCAGGGTCCATGGAAACGAAAACAGACGACCTCGACATGTCGGACATGAAAATGAACAAGACGACCGATACTTCGAAAACCCATCAACATCAGTAAGATGTATGGCTGTTAACCTGCTCGGAGTTATCCTCATGGATTTGATGAACAGAAAGAGGAACCTGAGATGATAAAAAAAATCATAGAGTTATCCATAAAAAACAAGTTTATGGTCATCATGATGACCCTGTTTGTGATTGCTGTTGGCATTTATGCCATGTTAAAAACGCCCCTGGATGCCATACCGGATCTCTCCGACGTCCAGGTCATTGTTTTTACCGAATATCCCGGCCAGGCACCCCAGGTGGTGGAAGACCAGGTGACCTATCCGCTCACCACGGCGATGCTGGCCGTGCCTTTCGCCAAGGTGGTGAGAGGATACTCTTTTTTCGGCTTTTCTTTTGTCTATATCATCTTCGAGGACGGCACCGATATGTACTGGGCCCGCAGCCGGGTACTCGAATATTTGAACTTTGTTTCCGGCCGGCTGCCTGCCGGTGTTAATCCGACGCTGGGACCGGATGCCACCGGTGTGGGCTGGGTTTACGAGTACGTCCTCGAAAGCGATCGCCATGACCTGTCACAGTTGCGATCCATCCAGGATTGGTATTTGCGATACGAGCTAACCAGTGTGGCCGGTGTGGCCGAAGTGGCCTCCATCGGCGGATTTGTTAAGCAGTACCAGGTGATTGTAGATCCCAACAAACTGGTGGCCTTTAACATCCCGTTACACAAGATCAAGATGGCCGTCCAACGCAGCAATAACGACGTGGGCGGCCGTCTGGTGGAAATGGGTGAAACCGAATTTATGGTCCGCGGGTTGGGTTACATTAAAAGTATTGATGATATCAACAACATTCCTCTGGGAGTGAGTCGGATGGGGACTCCGGTTCTCCTGCGTGATGTGGCCACTGTCAAGATCGGCCCCGAACTGCGACGCGGCCTGGCGGATTCCAACGGCACCGGAGAGGCCGTCGGCGGCATTATTATCATGCGCTATGGGGGAAACGCCTTGCAGACCATTGAAAACGTCAAGAAACGGCTGGAGCAACTCAAGGCGGGTTTGCCCGAAGGCGTCCGCATCGTGCCCGTTTACGACCGTTCCGGCCTGATTCTTCGGGCAGTTGACAATTTGAAAAGAACCCTTATTGAAGAAAGCATTATTGTGGCGCTGGTCTGCATCATCTTTTTATTTCACCTGCGCAGTGCCTTTGTGGCGATTTTCACCCTGCCGGTTGGAATCTTCATCAGTCTCATTATCATGGAAAAGCAGGGGATTAACGCCAATATTATGAGTTTAAGCGGCATTGCCATCGCTATTGGCGCCATGGTGGACGGGGCCATCGTGATGATCGAAAATGCCCACAAACATATTGAGCACGATGGCGGCAAAAAGCCTCACTGGGAGTTGATCGCAGAATCCGCCAAGGAAGTGGGACCGTCTTTGTTCTTTTCGCTGTTGATCATTGCTATCAGTTTTTTGCCGGTATTTACCCTGGAAGCCCAGGAAGGCCGGCTTTTTAAACCCCTGGCTTTTACCAAAACATACGCCATGATGGGAGCTGCCCTGCTGGCCGTCACCATTGTCCCGATTTTAATGGGCTATTTGGTCCGCGGCAAGATCCTGCCGGAAAATAAAAATCCGGTCAATCGCTTTCTGATCTGGATTTACCATCCCATCATCAAACTGGTACTTAAAGCCAAAATTCTGGTTATCCTTTTAGCCGTTGCGGTTCTGGCTGTAACCTACATTCCCTGGAAGCGCATGGGGTCCGAGTTTATGCCGCCGGTAAACGAAGGCGATTTGCTTTACATGCCGACCACTCTGCCCGGCATTTCCATCACCAAAGCCAAAGAACTTTTGCAACAGACCGACCGGATTATCGCCACTTTTCCGGAAGTTCATTATGTATTCGGCAAAATCGGCAGGGCCGAGACAGCCACCGATCCGGCTCCGCTTTCCATGATAGAAACCACCATTACGCTGAAACCCGAATCGAAATGGCGCGAGGGGATGACAATTGAAAAACTTGTGACGGAACTGAATAAAGCCATTCAATTTCCGGGAGTGACCAATGCCTGGACCATGCCGATAAAAACGCGGGTGGACATGCTTTCCACGGGTATCAAAACCCCTGTGGGAATCAAACTCATGGGTGCAGACCTTCAGGTGCTAAGCGATCTGGGAGAAGAAATCGAAGCGGTGATGCGGCAGATACCCGGCACCCTTAGCGTTTATTCTGAAAGGGTTACCGGCGGCAATTTCCTGGACTATCACATTAAACGCAAAGAAGCGGCCCGTTACGGTCTGACCGTGGGCGATGTCCAGGACATAATCCTGTCGGCGGTCGGCGGCATGAACATCACCCAGACAGTGGAAGGCCTGGAACGTTATCCGGTAAACCTGCGTTATGGCCGCGAACTCCGAGATACGCCGGAAAAATTACGGCGCATCCTGGTGCCGACACCATCGGGCGCCCAAGTGCCTATCACTCAGTTGGCTGATATTCGCATTATCAAAGGACCGCCCGCTATCAAGAGCGAAAACGCCCGTAACAACGCATGGATATATGTGGACCTTACCGGCATCGATGTAGGCACCTATGTTAAAAGGGCGCAGCAGGTGATAAAGGAAAAAATAAAGATACCACCCGGATACAGCATTGTCTGGAGCGGGCAATATGAGTACATGATTCGCGCCCAGAAACGGTTGATGGTCGTGGTCCCCTTAACCCTGCTCACTATTTTTCTGCTGCTTTATCTGAACTTCAAAAACATCACAGAAAGCCTCATCGTGATGGCGGCGGTGCCCTTTTCGCTCACCGGAGGATTGTGGCTAATGTATGTTATGGGGTACAACATGAGCGTGGCCGTGGGGGTCGGGTTCATTGCCCTTGCCGGTGTGGCCACCGAGATCGGAGTGATACTGTTGATTTATCTGGACATTTCTTACAAGAAATTTAAAGCCAAGTACGGAGAAAATTTCAATCGCAAACTTCTTAATCAGGCTATCGAGGAAGGTTCGGCTCTCAGAGTGCGTCCCATCGTCATGACCGCCGTGGCCATCATGGCGGGTCTGATGCCCATCATGTGGAGTCACGGAACAGGATCGCAGGTCATGAAACGTATTGCTACCCCCATGGTGGGCGGCATGGTCAGCGCTACACTTCTGACGCTGCTTGTGGTTCCTGCCATTTACGGGCTTATAAAAGGATGGCGTTTGCCAAAAACAGATATAAATCAAAAAGACAAATAAAGGAGATTCGTTATGAAAAAGATATCTGCATTGCTGACCCTGATGCTTGGCGCCCTGATGTTATCCGGCACGGCGTTTGCAGCCGAAGCGAATGAACGTCACGAAAAAATGACGATGGGTGCCTTTGAACATAAGGCTGTAGATAACGGAGTGCGGGCCGAATTCCAAATTATGAGTTTGGCCAGTATGAACATGAAAGATCCAGACGGCGCCACGCATCACGTTATGGTAAAATTGTTTCATGATTCCATGAAACATCCCATTAAAAACGCTGTTGGAAAGGTGAAAATAATCAAACCCGACGGCAAGGAACAAACAAATAGCCTGAAAAACTATAATGGAATTTTTGCCGCCAATTTTACGTTTGGCGAAAACGATAAATACGGAGTAATTTGTCTGGTAATCGTTGATGGCGAAAAGCACATTTTTAAGTTCTGGTACCCGCATGAATAGCTGCCGGACTGTGATTGCCGAAGTTACCGGATTTGCCATGCTGCAAGGGGTGTTGCGGTAGCTGGCTACAGCAACGCACCCTGCACCTCAAGGCAAACACATTTGATTTCGGTACAGCGTAGCGACGGCGTGTTTCTCTTGGAAACCGACTGACTGTTTGAAGGGCTTTAGCACGCGTTAGCCCGAGCCGAATGAAATTATG
>CAZIIV010000047.1:0-18200 GCA_964539365.1 uncultured Desulfobacteraceae bacterium
CACGGGATAGGCACGTACGGCTGAAAAGGGCGTCCCTGGCCCCTGCCCGTGGATAAATTCAGGGAGAAAGTTGAGGGAACTATGGGAAGTATCTACAAGAGGGGTAAAGTTTATTGGATTCAGTATTACAGAAACGGGAAACCTTACCGGGAAACCACAAAGAGCAAGAAAGAAGCTGATGCAAAACGCCTTTTGAAAAAGCGTGAAGGTGAAATTGCGCAGGGGAAACTTCCAGGAATTTATTTTGACCGTGTAATATTTGACAATCTGGCAGAGGACTTTCTGATGGATTACCGTATTAATCAAAGGAAATCCATTGATAAGGCTGAAAGAAGCGTTAACCATCTCAAAAAACACTTTGAAGGGTATCCTGTACCCCAAATCACAACGCCTAATATTCAGGCTTACATGGAAAGCAGATTAGAAGAAGGCGCCGCAAATGCTACAATCAATCGGGAACTGGCGGCTTTAAAGAGAATATTGACTATCGGAGCCAGACAGAACCCGCCAAAGGTTGACCGGGTGCCTTATATCCCCATGCTGAAGGAAAATAATGTAAGGAAGGGATTCTTTGAACATGCCGAGTTTGTGGCTTTAAGGGATGAATTGCCTGACTATCTCAAAGGACTTGTGACATTTGCCTATAAGACTGGTTGGAGAATGTCAGAGATAACCGGATTGACCTGGAATCAGGTTGACCGTGATAATGGCATTGTCAGACTTGAACCGGGTGAAACTAAAAACGATGATGGCCGTACGGTCTATCTTGATGAGGAACTTCAAGAGGTATTTAACGGGCAATGGGAATTGAGGAAAAAAAGCCGGAAATTGACCCCTTATGTTTTTCCGGGCAATAACGGTGATGAACAGATAAGGGATTTCAGGGGATCATGGCAAACGGGCTGCACGGATGCCAATATTGGAAAAAAGCTATTCCATGATTTCAGACGTACGGCAGTTAGGAATATGGTTAGGGCGGGTATTCCTGAAGGTGTTGCAATGAAGATTTCAGGCCATAAAACACGGTCTGTGTTTGACAGGTACAATATTGTAAATGATGCGGACCTTCAGCTTGCGGCACAAAAACAGGCCATTTACCTAAAATCCCAAATAAGCACAATTTCAAGCACAGTTCACAAAATGAACGAAAAGGCTGTTAAATAAGATAATGGCAAAGCTACGAATGACAAGCATTTCCCACAACAACCCCTTCTTAAGCGCCACCAAAAAAAGGCTTAGAAGATACGATGCTCCTAAACCCCTTATTTTACTGGTGCCGGAGGTCGGAATCGAACCGACACGGGGTTGCCCCCGCGGGATTTTGAGTCCCGTGCGTCTACCAGTTTCACCACTCCGGCATTTGTCTGACTATGTAGAAGGTATGCCGACTTACAATATTTTTGTCCTCCCCTTTGACCGGTAAAATACTGCAAACGGTATGCTCTATAAATTATTTTGCGCTTGAATACAAGACAAAATTCCTGCGTGCAGGTGTTACAAACGCATGGCTGTTTTAAGTTTGCAGAAAGGCATAATGCTTGTCTAGCAATATTGGAATGCAACCGGTTTTCTTCTGTCCCAAACCTTGCCTCTCCTGTCCTGACCGCTTCGCCGTTCAGGCTCCGTATAATAGGTACTGTGGGCCTGCCTGCGGTCGACAAATTCATAGGTTATGCCGACCGGAACCCTGCTTCTGCGTCTTTCGTTACCACTTCTGCGATCTACTCTAAGATAGGGATAAGTATTGTTTTTTGCCCCTCTAATTTCTCTTGGAAAATAAACGGGGTTCTTTTTTGTGGAGGCTTTGTGCACGCCCCGCCGAACAGATATGACGGTATCTTTTATCCGTTCGTCAAGCATTTCTTTGATCTCTTTTCGGAATCTTTTTTTTTCCTTTTTTCGCTTTACGATTAGATTGATCCATGAACACAAGAGGAGAGCTAAAAAAAATATTAATATGACGTCTTTCATTTTTCTTGTGGCTTCCTTTGATCGACTTTGTGCTGCCCGGTCTTACGTCAGAGTGCTTACAATGTTCAGAAGATTAAGCCTCGTTATAGAAATATTCTTTTGCAAAACAAATTTTAAACAGATCATAATGTTGTGATTTTCATGTGTCAAGCAATTTATGTATAATTTATATTAATTTTGCAGAATTAAAACACATTGCGGATTGTTAAATGAAATACCATTTAACTGTTTGAGAATAAAATTAAAAAGCGCCCAGCTGGCAGACGTTTATCTTGATACCCATGGCCTCGCAGGCACCGCTGATTTTCATTTTGTGAACGTTAAATCGGGTTGCGATATCCCATGCGCTTTTGCAAGAAAGTCTTTCCTGGACCAGCGCTTCGGAAATTGCATTTTTTAAATCCTCGGTTACCGTATCTTGAGGCGTCACAATCTTTTTTTTGGGGTGATACCCAAACAGTCCCAACTGGCATTTTACCAATTGATAATTAATCAGGTCAGCGGTCATACCAACTGCATCCGGTGACACCTTCAGCTCTTTTGCTATTTCAAAAGCAACCGCGCAAGGGATTTCATTTTTATGAGTCCTTTTTAGAATTTCGTTTTTAATTACACTATCCGGTTGTGCATCCGGCCCGTGTTTTTCCACAAATTTTTTACCGCGTCGCAGATCCATTACATTACTCCTTTGATAATTTAATATCCTGGAAATTCTACAACCTATCCAGACACCACGTCTTTTAATGGCAACCTGTTTCTGCCATCAGGATGGAATACCGATATTGCACCTGGGGGGCCCCCTAATCTTTATACTACCATATTTTTTATAAGCCAAATACAAAATCTGTATTTTTCTTGAACTAAAAAGTTCTGTCTGTTAATTATTGTGCTGGTAAAAATTTTAAAAGCAAGGTTGATAAATACGCAAAACGCCTGTTGCGAGAAAATCAGACGGGTTTTTCTGCTATTGCACAGAAACAACAAACGATTATGCCTTTTTTGATAAAACGAAAAAACACCTGCTCAATTATGGTCGGAAATGTGCCGGTGGGCGGTCATGCGCCTGTTTCGGTCCAGTCCATGACAAATACACGCACTCAAGACGTTTCGGCCACTGTTTCACAAATTCAACGCCTGGAAACGGCCGGATGTGAAATTGTAAGGGTGGCCGTGCCTGACGCGGAGGCGGCTCGAGCAATTTCTTCAATAAAGGAAAAGGTATCGATTCCGATTATCGCTGACATACATTTTGATTATCGTCTGGCAATCGCCGCGGTAAAGGCAGGAGCTGACGGGCTGAGACTAAATCCCGGCAACATCGGTAGTCATAAAAAAATAAAAGCGGTTGTTGACTGCGCAAAGACTTTTAATATCCCCATTAGAATCGGAGTGAATTCCGGCTCCCTTGAAAAAGACATTCTCAAGAAATATAATGGGGTAAGCGCCGAAGGTATGGTTGAAAGTGCCATGCGGCATATTGATTTCATAACGTCGTTGGATTTTCACAATATGAAAATCTCGATTAAGGCTTCTGATGTACATCGTACCGTAGAGGCTTACCGGCTTCTTTCCTCGAAAACGGATTTGCCCCTTCATGTTGGGGTAACAGAAGCCGGAGGGCTTTATTCAGGAATCGTCAAGTCATCCCTGGGCATCGGAATGCTCCTTGCGGAAGGTATCGGAGATACGATTCGTGTGTCTTTAACACGGGATTCGGTTGAAGAGGTTCGGGTTGGATATGAAATACTGAAAGCACTTGATATCCGACGATATGGACCGGACATTATATCGTGTCCGACCTGCGGACGCTGTAAAATCGATCTGTTTAATATTGTGGAACGTGTTGAAAAGGCGCTACTGTTAAATCCCTTGCCCATTAAACTTGCCATTATGGGCTGCGTTGTAAACGGACCGGGAGAAGCCAGGGAAGCGGATATCGGTATCGCCGGCGGTGATGGGACGGGGATTCTTTTTAAGAAAGGAAAAGTCATAAAAAAGTTTCCCGAAGAGAAACTCGTCGAGGTTTTACTGGCTGAGATTGAAAAATTTAAGGAACACAGGAATTCAGAATGGGAAAACAAAACAAAACGGCAATAACCCCTACTCGAGCCGAAGATTATCCTGAATGGTACCAGCAGGTGGTCAAGGCATCACAAATGGCAGATTCATCCCCGGTGAGAGGATGTATGGTGATAAAACCCTGGGGGTATGCGCTCTGGGAAAATATAATGGGCGTACTCGATGATATGTTTAAGGATACAGGCGTCAAGAATGCGTACTTCCCTCTTTTTATACCGCTTTCTTTTCTTGAAAAAGAAGCGGAACATGTGGAAGGCTTTGCAAAGGAATGTGCCGTTGTTACCCATCACCGGCTTGAAAAAGGGGTCAACGGTGGTCTTGAGCCCGCAGGAAGGCTCAATGAGCCCTTAATTGTACGACCGACTTCTGAAACCATCATTGGAGATTCGTTTTCCAGGTGGGTTTCAAGTTATCGCGATCTTCCGTTACTTATAAACCAGTGGGCAAATGTTGTGCGATGGGAGATGCGAACCCGTGTATTTTTACGGACCAGTGAATTTCTGTGGCAAGAAGGACATACGGTCCATGCCACAGCACAAGAAGCCATTGAACGGACCCAACTGATGCTCGATGTTTATTCCACGCTTGCCGAAGAATACCTGGCCATGCCGGTAATCAAGGGGAGAAAGACGGCTTCGGAAAGATTTCCCGGGGCAGTAGACACCTTGTGCATCGAGGCAATGATGCAGGACAGAAAGGGTCTGCAGGCCGGCACCTCGCACTTTTTGGGGCAGAATTTTGCCAGGGCATCTGAAATAACGTTCCAGTCTTCCATAGAAAAAGAGGAATATGCCTGGACCACTTCATGGGGCGCATCCACTCGCCTTATCGGCGGACTTATAATGACCCATGGTGATGATGATGGTATGATTCTTCCGCCCAGGGTTGCATCGTCACACGTGGTTCTGATGCCCATAATCCGAAACCCTGAGGACAGGATGACCGTTATGACCTATGTGGAAAGACTGGCAAAAGAACTGAAAGACAAATTTTACCATCATCGCCGCCTTGAAGTGGAAATTGACGATCGCGAAATCGGGGGAGCCAGAGGATGGGAATGGATTAAAAAAGGAATACCGCTGCGGGTTGAAATCGGTCCCAGAGACATTGCCGACAATTCTGTATATGTTGGAAGAAGAGATCAGGATCACAAAAACAGGACATCGATAAAACGGGATCGTTTTGTTGAGGAAACAACTCACATCCTGGATGACATACAGCAAACGCTTTTTGATCGTGCCCGTTTGTTTAGAAAAGCGCATTCTGTTACTCTGGACGATAAAAAAGAGTTTTACGAATTTTTCACCCCGAAAAATCCCGAACTGTCCGAGATACATGGAGGGTTCGCGCTCTCACACTGGTGCGGGGAAAATCAATGCGAATCGAAAATAAAAGAAGATCTGAGTGTGACAATCAGATGTATCCCTCTGTCCGGTCCATCGGAAAAAGGTAAGTGTATTTATTGTGGCGGACCAAGCAGCAGGCGGGTTGTATTTGCAAAGGCATATTAATCCATACGATGATCCGTATCAATGACATAATTGATAGAATTACCGAATATTATCCGGATGCGGATCTGGACATCATTGACCGTGCCTATATTTTTTCGGCCAGGGTCCACGATGGTCAAGTGCGCCTGTCCGGAGAACCCTATCTTTCTCACCCCCTTGAAGTTGCAGGCATTTTGGCCGACATGAAACTCGATGTAATCAGCGTTGCGTCCGGCCTGCTGCACGACGTGATCGAAGATACCCATGCCACCCCGGAAGAAATCAATGCGATATTCGGAGAAGAAATTACCCATATCGTCTCCGGGGTAACCAAGTTGAGTTCCCTCCCCTTTAGCAGCAGTTCTCAAGCACGGCAGGCAGAAAGTATCAGAAAGATGATTCTTGCCATGGCGGACGATATCCGGGTCATACTGATCAAGCTCGCGGACCGGCTTCACAATATGAGGACTCTAGAGTTTCACTCGGAGAAAAAAAGAGTAAAAATAGCGCAGGAAACCCTCGACATCTATTCTCCTATTGCAGCCCGTCTCGGTATTTACTGGATAAAGGAGGAATTGGAAGACACCTCGTTTATGTATCTTCAGCCCGATGAATATTATAAAATAGAAAATTATGTCAATAAAGACAAGGAGGAGGGTGAACAATATATAGAAACCGTTAAAAGCATTATCAAGAAAAAAATGGATGAGCACAATTTAAACCGCGAAGTGCTTGGAAGATATAAGTATTTTTACAGTATCTATAAAAAAATGGTTTCACAGAACCTTGAATTTGAAGAAGTGTACGATATTATTGCGTTTAGGATAATCCTCGATACAATACCCCAGTGCTATGAAGCTCTTGGTTTGATACATTCGCTCTGGAAACCGGTTGCCAAAAAGTTCAAAGATTATATTGGTGTTCCAAAACCCAATATGTACCAATCGTTGCACACAACCGTTATTGGGCCTTTTGGTGAACGTATAGAGATACAAATCCGGACCCGGGAAATGGACAAGGTTGCCAAATCCGGCATCGCAGCCCACTGGAGCTACAAGGAAGGTCGCCGTTTCGATGAAAAGATGACCAAAACCTTTTCCTGGATTCAGAATCTTGTGGAACACCAGGAGGATTTCAGAGATCCGGATGAATTTCTGGAAAACGTCCGAATTGATCTTTTTCCGGATGAAGTTTACGTTTATACTCCCCGGGGAGAAATAAAATCCTTGCCCAGAGGCGCGACCCCTGTGGATTTTGCTTTTCTAATCCATACAGAAGTCGGAAATCAATGCGCCGGAGCCAAAGTAAACGGCCGTATCGTCCCCCTTCAATATGAATTAAAAACAGGAGACACGGTTGAAATTTTTACATCAAAAAAGGGCCATCCGAGCAAGGACTGGTTGAATTTTGTCAAGACGGTCAAGGCCCGTTCCAGAATAAGACAGTGGATTAAAATTCAGGAAAAAGAACGGAGTATTTCCCTTGGCCGGGAAATGTGCGAAAAGGCTTTTCGCAAACACCGGCTAAATTTTAATGCGCTCGTGAAATCCGAAGACATGGATAAGGTTGTTGAGCATTTTGGCTTTAAGCATGTCGATGATCTGATCGCCAGTGTGGGATATGGTAAAATTACCCCGTTGCAGATCATACGAAAAATTGCCCCCAAACCCGAGGAGGAAAAAGAGCACGACTCGCTCCTTAACAAAATCATCGGCCGTGTACGCAAGAAAAAGCCGCGCGAAGGTGTAGTTGTAAAAGGGGTTGATGACATCCTGATAAAATTCGGAAAATGCTGCCAGCCGGTTCCCGGAGATCCGATTGTGGGGTATATCACCAGAGGGTATGGAGTTACCGTTCACAGGACCAGTTGTATCAACGCGTTGAAAATGAGCCCGGAACGGCAAATAAACGTGGAGTGGAATGTCGAGGTTAACGATACATATCCTGTAAAGATTCGAATTCGATCTTACGACAGGGTCGGATTACTGGCGGATATTACTTCCAATATCAGCAAAAATGGCGCCAATATACTCAGCGCACATACGGAAACCCGGGAGAATAAGCTCGTTGACATCTATTTTACCATAGCGGTTAACGATACCGAACACCTTAACAGGGTTCTATCTGCCATCAGGAAAATAAAACACATTCAGGAAGCAAAGAGAATAGACGCGTAGTCCCTTATATGTTCGTTGCCGGAATAATACAATTTTTGATTCCTCCGGACTAGGGAGCTTTAACGACATGGCCTGATTTTATACAGTTGGTGCAGACTCTCATCCGTTTGACCCTGCCGTTATATATTGTCCGTACGCTCTGAAGGTTTGGATTAAATCGACGTTTTGTCACATTGTGGGCGTGACTGATATTATTTCCGACAAGCGGTTTTTTCCCGCATATTTCACACACTTTTGCCATTATTGTTTCTCCTTATATCGATAAAAATCTGATTAAATATATGTTAACAAACAGGATGTAAAGTATTTTTCTTAACCACCGCATTTTTTTCTACTCAGACCCCTTTTCCTGCTCTTGTTCTTTTAATAACGCCTCACAGGTGGCAATATGTTGCAATGCCTTTTGGTGGACTCCCACATCAGGGTATTGGGTCAGGATTGACTTGAACCGATGTAAAGCGGCTTTATAATGCTTGCTTTTTAAATAAAAAAGTCCAACATATAATTCATGCCCGGTGAGGCTTTTCAGACATTTTTTGATATGTTCTTCTGCTTTAATCGCATATGGATCTTTTGGAAACTGTTTTTTAAGGCGATGGAACGTATCAAGGGCCTTTTTAGCCGCAGACTGATCCCTGTCAATGGTATCTATCTGCTGAAAATAACAGAGTCCGATTTTATATATCACATAGGGTATGGCTTCATTACGGGGATGAAGACTTTCAAACTCTTCATATGCTGAAACCGCTTCTTCATACTCTTTAATATTATAATTGGCATCAGCTGTTTTTAATTCCGCAAAAGGCACGTATTTACTGAAAGGATACCAGTCTTTGAGTTTCTCAAAGGATGCTATGGATTCTTGATAGTTTCCACGGTTGAACAGATCCATTCCATCACTGACAAGCTCCTGTGCGGTTTTTTCCTCTTTGGTCTCGAACCATGCACATCCCGAAATCAAAAACAAAGAAATGAGCCCTAACACTATGATGTTTTTCATTTTTTTATGTTTTCAAGGTAGTTTTCCGCAGAAATAGCCGCAATAGCGCCGTCGGCAACCGCTGTTACAACCTGGCGCAACGGAGTATTTCTGACGTCACCCGCAGCAAATACACCGGGCACGGATGTCTCCATATTTAAATCTGCAACAATAAAACCGTATTCATCAAGTTTTAAACTATCCCCCAGAAACTGAGCGTTGGGAATTGTACCGACCCATATAAAGCACCCATCCACAGAAAATTGTGTTTTTTCACCGGTTTTAATATTTTTCACGGTAATGTTTTCAACATGAGTTAAACCGCCGATATCGGTCAACACAGAATCCCATATTATTTCTATTTTTTCATTGGCCAATGCACGTTTTTGAAGGATCGCCGCCGCCCGCAATTTATCTCTCCGATGAATAAGGTATACTTTTTTCGCAAATTTGGTTAAAAATAAGCTTTCCTGTACACCGGTGTCGCCACCGCCCACAGCCGCCACAATACTGTCTTTGAAAAACGGAGCGTCACAAGTGGCGCATGAAGAAACACCTTTTCCGAAAAAAGTCTCTTCACCGGGAACCCCCAGTTTTTTCGGTGAAGCACCTGTTGCGATAATTATGGCATGACTTGTGAGAGTTCTGTCGTTTAAGGTGAGTTTCTTCACCGGTTCAGAGAAATCCACGGCAACCACCTCATTATTTTCGATGGACAGGTCAAATCGTTTGACCTGCTCGGTCATCTTCTGAACCAGGTCGGGCCCGCTGAGTCCTTCCGGAAAGCCGGGATAATTCTCGATCCAGTCGGTAATAATGATCTGCCCGCCGGGCACAATCTTTTCGATCAGAATTACATTTAATCCACCCCGTGCCGCATAAAGACCGGCGGTAAGTCCCGCAGGGCCACCGCCGATAATGACAAGCTCATAATCCACGCTTTTCATTGTATATGTTCCTGTTAAGCCTTGATTATAATTTCTTCGAGTTTTGATTTGGGGACGATACCGACAATCTTATCGAGAACTTTTCCTTGCTTAAAGAAAATAAGGGTAGGAATAGATTTTATCCCGTATTTGCTTGGGGAAATCGGGTTCTCATCAACATTACATCGTGTGAATTTGAATTTGTCGCCATAAGTTGCGGCAAGCTCTTCAACAAGTGGCTCTATGGCCCTGCACGGACCACACCAGGGTGCCCAGAAATCAACCAATACGGGTTTTTCGGACTTCAACACCTCGGCATCAAAGTTATTGTCAGCGATTTCCATAATATCGTTTGCCATAACAGAATTTCCTTTCTTTGATTTTTTTAATTAAATCGAACAATAAAAGCAAATATAGCCCTATGAATACCTATTGTCAACCTTTTCAGGGGACTCTTGCAGGGCAAACGCATTTGGGAAAATAAATTCAGAATAAAGGGAGGGGCTTAAAGGTAACATTATTTCCAAATGCGTTTGCCCTGCAAAATAAAACATGAGGTGTTGTCATGTCCAAATAAGTTCTGTATTATTAAATGATCATATTGAACCGAATCTATAAGTTCTCGAAATGGTACGGTGTTGTTACGTATGGAAGTTATCGGCGACAATTACGCTAAAATTGTTCAAGGGAACCTTAAAAGAGTTTACGGAAATTTTCCGGAAAACCTGGAGCGCACACTACCCGCTGAGCGCAATGGCGATTCTTTTTTGTTTCATGCTTTCGGTGAGACATGCGAGGTTCGACCCGGAGGAATCTTTCTGGGTCAAGTCCAGCAGACCGGGGTAATTGGGATCCTGATTTCCCTGTACGCACTTCATGCCGGGCCCGGGCCAAGCATGATGGAGCCGTTAAAAGCCTTTAAGGATTTTCCGAACAGTATGCCCTACGCCGGAGCTTTCGTTACCCACACCCAGCAGATACTCGTGCCGCACGTTGGAAGAATCAAAAAAGCAAAACAACAAATTATGGCAAATCTCAACGGCCATAACGCTCCGGCATACGTGGAAGGAGATTTTTCATTTATTGTCTATCCGCTGCCCAAAATAGCCCTTTGCTATATTTTCTATGAAGCCGATGATGAATTTTCGGCTTCGGTCACCTGCCTTTATTCTAATAACGCGCCATGCTTTTTGCCCGTAGATGCGCTGGCGGATGTCGGAGAATATACGTCACGGAAGATACTCGACCTTATGAAGATATGACCAAACAAGATTACCCGTTTCATCCCATGGCTGAAATGGGTAATAATAAATTCAGGACTCCTGACCTGTATACGTAATTTCACTGTAATATGAAGCTTTATTCGAAACTAAAGATGCAATAATTTGAACATCGAACATCGAACGTTCAACGTCCAACGTCGAATGTGGAAGGCGCTTCGCTTTGTCTTTATTATAAATGGTAGAATACATTATTCGATGTTCAACGTTCGATGTTCGATGTTCGACGTTCATCTTTTATATGCTCTCAAGGCGTGGATTGCTCATTAAAATATGTTGAATCTGAATTTACGCCAGGTCAGCAGCCCTGAAATTCAAGAGATAACCCTCAGTTTATCTTGGGCAAGTGAAATATCCGGGATAATCTCGAGGGAGTTGATTTGGAATTTTTTTTTCAGGCGTTGCACATTCTTGTTTTTTAACCCCCTCATTTTTGAAATGCTCCGGGGATGAACCTTAATGATAATTTTGTCATATGAGCCTCTTTTGGCTTCCAACCGGGATACCGCCATATCCATAAAAATTTCAGAATGAACCATATGTCCGAAAGCCGGATGGTGCGGCCCTGCTAAAATTGTTGTGTCTTTTGCAAGATCCTCGGAGGCCTGCAGCCCCATACGAATGACCGGGATGTTTTTGTTTTTGAAAAAAAGGTAGAGCTTTTTTACGAGAGAGACACAGCGTGAAAGAGACCAGGGCCTATAGTCTCCGTTTCGATACCATACGGCAAGACGGCTGTGTGCAAGAACAACCGTAGGATAAATCCTGACAAAATCAGGAGAAAGAGACGCAATTCTTCGTGCGGTAAACAGGGTTTTGGTTTCATCATCACCCGGCAGTCCGACCATCATCTGCATGCCCACGTCATAATTTTGTTCCTTTAGCAGGGCCGCGGCTTTTTCCGTATCCGAAGCGGTGTGTCCCCGTTCTGCCATGGCCAGCACCTGATTGTCCATGGACTGAACACCGATTTCAATGGTTGAAACAGGATAATTTTTAATTATATCAAGGTTTTTATTGCTTATCGTGTCCGGCCGGGTAGAAAAGCGAATGCTGTCGACTTTTTTATTTTTTACAAATTTTGTGGTTTCATCAAGCAAAATCCCGATGTAATCTTTTTTCAAGCCCAGAAAATTTCCCCCGTAGAAAGACACTTGTACAGACCGCCCCCGTGTTTTTTTATATTCGAGAAACTCGGTTATCAGCAAACACAATGTTTCCCGGGAAATCGTGTCCGGCGCTACACCGGTGATGGAGGTTTGGTCGCAGAAAGCACAATGATGGGGACACCCGAGATGGGGTAAAAAAATCGGAATGATAAAGGGCGTGTCTTTCTTTGGGCTCACTTAACTGGGAGTTCCGGATTTTAAAATATCAAGGCCTTTTCTGGCGGCATCCTGTTCGGCAGCCTTCTTGCTTTTTCCGATTCCTTCTGTCCGCACCTCCCCAACCGTCAACTGAACCCGAAATGTTTTGTCATGATCCGGACCGCTTTCATGGACGACACTGTAAATGGGTGTAAAGCGGTATTCCATCTGAACCAGTTCCTGGATTTGGCTTTTGAAATCATGATTGGCAGTGGGTGTGGTTACGGAATTAATCAAAACCGAAAAATGGCCGTCAATGATTTTAAAAGCAGCATCAAAACCGCCGTCTATGTAAACCGCTGCAATTAAGGCTTCAAACGTGTTTGCAAGTATGGATTGTTTGTTCCAGCCTTCTGATTGAATTTCTCCCTTGCCCAGTTGTATGTGGAAACCCAGATCTATTCGCCGTGCGATGAATGCAAGTTGAGATTCATTAACCAGATTGGCCCTCATCCTGGACAAATCCCCCTCCTTTAAATCCGGGTATCTTTGCATGAGAATGTGCCCCACAACAAGATTTAAAACAGCATCCCCAAGAAATTCAAGGCGCTCATTATCTTTGAGATCTGTGTCCAGTTGTTCATTTACGAATGAGCTGTGTCTTAAGGATTCAATAAGGAGATCAGTATTCTTAAATTCATAATTAAGTTTCCGAGTTAATTCAGACAGAGCTGTTTGTACCATCTGTGTTCCTATAGACTTAAAATTAATTTTTCATACAGTTCATAAGGAACGGAGAAATCTCCTCTGCCCGACCCCATTTTAATTTCGGGCTTAATAGAACCGTGAAAATCCGTACCTCCGGTAATTAATAATCCGTGCCGCTCCGCTATCTTGGAATAATGGGCGGTAAGATCCGGCGGTTGTTCAGGATAATAGGCTTCTATTCCCTTAAGGCCCATTTCCCTTAAACACACAAGCAGCTTTTCAAGGACATCATCCTCCTTGATCTTGAGAAGGACGGGATGGGCCAGAACAGGGACTCCCCCGGCATTGAGTATAGCCTCAATGGCCCTGTTACAGCCAACACGATATTTGTCAACATATGCCGGTTGACCGGTTCCCAGATAGCTGTCAAATGCCTCACTAACCGATTGAACAAAGCCTTTTTTTACCATTTGTTTTGCAATATGAGGCCTTCCAAGTTGACATTCTCCGGAATCTTTCCGTATTTCAGCCAACGCCAGGTCAAACCCCATACGATTCAGCAGTTCGATAATTCGAGGGTTTCTGTTTTTTCTGGCCTCCTGTAACCGGACAAGGGTATGGTTCAATTGGGTATCATCTATATTGAAACCATAGCCCAAAACATGAAAGCTTCCCGGACAGGAAAAAGACGGCGGCGGGTTCGCGCTGATTTCAACACCGGTTAAGAATTTAAGAGGAGGAGGTATCCCAATGGCAAGAGCTTGTTTTGTTCCATCGATGGTGTCATGATCTGTAATGGATATGGCCC
Organism: uncultured Desulfobacteraceae bacterium; assembly: GCA_964539365.1. Taxonomy (GTDB): domain Bacteria; phylum Desulfobacterota; class Desulfobacteria; order Desulfobacterales; family UBA11574; genus S5133MH16. The sequence continues at coordinate 13,726 of CAZIIV010000047.1, forward strand.
CGAGATTGAGACGCTGGGCCATATTTAGGATTTCCGATGGTGAAAGCGTTCCGTCAGAAGCGGTTGAATGAATATGAAGATCAATTTTCACATTCTTATTTATAATCCGAGGGCTTTTTCAAAAGCCTCTTCTTTGGTTTTACATTCAATACATAATGTCGTAACCGGTCTGGCCTTAAGGCGACTTGCTGAAATATCTTCACCGCATTTTTCACAGATTCCGAACGTGCCGTCGTCAATGCGTTCCAAAGCCTTTTTTATTTTTTTGATCAGCTTGTTTTCTCTATCCCTTATACGAAGCATAAAATTCCGGTCTGCCTCAAGAGTTGCGCGGTCTGCTGGATCCGGAAAATTTTCTTTCGGGGCGGTCATACCTGAAACCGTATTATCTGCATGACTTAACAGTTCTTCCAACCGGTTGGTTAGAAAGTTTCTAAAATATTCTATATCATCCTTTTTCATGGCAAACCCTTTAAACAAAAGAAAAACAACTCGAAATTTATAAAATTAATTAATTTATATTAACAAAATGTCTATGTAAAGATAAATTTTATTTTTTTGTTATTTTTAAAAATTGCTCCAGCTGTTTCATGCTGTTTACCGTATATATTTTACAGGGATACTCCTTGGGCAATATTTTTTTTATTAAACCGGTAAGAACCTTTCCCGGGCCGACTTCAACAAAGATCTCAACATTTTCAGCCATAAGCCTGCACACCGAGTCATACCATTTTACGGGGCTGCAAAGCTGCCGGCTCATGATTGATTTGATTTCATTGGGATCTTCAGCATAATCGGCCGTTACATTAAACACCACCGGGGAGTTTGGCGGGTTAAAATGCATGGATTCGATAACGTCTCTAAACTCGTCCCGAGCGTCTTTTATCAATTCACTGTGCCACGCACCGCTGACTTTCAAGGGGATGGCTTTGGCTCCCCGGGACGAAACCAGGGAGGAAACCTTTTCAACCATGTCCGGGGCTCCGGTGATGACAATCTGCTGTTCGGTGTTGTGGTTTGCCACGGCAACAATTCCTTGTTGCTGAACCTCGGCGACCAGTTCTTGTACGGTATGAATCGGCAACCCGATGATTGCATGCATGGCTCCTTGATTCCGGGTAGCTTCACGGTGCATGAGTTCGCCTCTTTTAAAAACGAGTCTGATCGTATCTCCTTTTGTTATAGTGTCTGATGCATGTAATGCGCTGTATTCGCCCAGACTATGGCCGGCACATATATCAGGCCTGACACCCTGTTTTTCAATTGCAAAAAAACAGGCCAGATTTACAGCGGTTACTGCGGGCTGAAGATTCACCGTTTGGGTAAGCTCGTCAAAAGGGCCTTTAAAACACAGTTTGGATATATCGATTTTGGTTATCTCTTCCGTCATGTCAAATATTTCTCTGACACTGTCATATTCCTGATAAAAATCAAGCCCCATACCTACTGACTGTGATCCCTGACCGGGAAAAAGGAATGCTGTTTTTTTCAAGGTTGTCCTCCGTTTATTCATCAAGTTTAAAAAGTTTTCGGGTCATGTCAAGGTAGCCGGATTTGTTTTGATGATATCCATTACTTTTTAACAGCAGCAAGGGATCATGCAGGATTTTATTTATCATGGCGCTTGTCATTCGCGTAATGGCCTGTCGATCATCATCCGACAGATGCTTTAAGGCATGCAATGTTTTTTTTGTTTCCGCCTGGGCAATGGTGTCCATTTTTTCTCTTAAGGCGACAATTGTGGGCACCACATCCAGATTGTCATACCATCTCCTGAACCCGATGACGGCCTCGTCAACGATTCTTTCCCCTTTAATCGCCTCCTTGTTGCGGTTTTCAATACTTTCATCGATGACCCCTTTCAGATCATCGATGTCATAAACATATGAATTTGTCAGACGGTTTATTTCCGGGTCGATATTTCGAGGTACCGCGATATCAATAAAAAAAATGGGACGATTCCGGCGGCGGCGCGTGATCGCCTTGACCTGTTCTCGGGTGACCACGTAATCCGTTGAGCCGGTAGAACTGACAACAATGTCGACCCGCTCCAAACTGTCTGCAATCTCTTCAAACCGGATGGCGCTGCCCTTGAATCTTTTGGCGAGTTTAACCCCGTTTTCAAAGGTTCGGTTGGCAACCAAAATATCTCCGGCCTTATTTCGAATCAGATGTTCAACCGCCAGTTCCGCCATTTCTCCGGCTCCGATAAGGAGCACCTTTTTCCCTTCAAAGGCGCCGAATATTTTGCGCCCCAACTCAATCGCCGCATAACTGATGGATACTGCATGATCTCCGATCCCGGTTTCGCTACGGACGCGTTTTGCCACGAAAAAAGTTCGATGTAACAATTTGTTCAGAATAACACCGGATGTTTTTTTTAACGTGGCCAGCTTATAAGCTTCTTTTATCTGGCCCAGTATCTGAGGTTCTCCCACAACCATGGAGTCAAGACTCGATGCCACCCGGAATATATGCCGTACCGCATCATCCCCCTTATGGATATAAAGGGATTTTTCAAATTCGGAAGCGGGCAGTTTTTTAAATTCGGACAGAAATATTTTAGCCGTTCTCACCGCGCTGGATTTGTCCTCGGTGGCCATGAGAATTTCTACGCGGTTGCAGGTTGAGACAAGCACAGCTTCTCTGATCACCGGTGATTCGAGAAACGCCCGCAGTATCGAGGATGTCTCGTCCGGCGAGAAGGCCAGGCACTCCCTCAATGCCACGGGTGCTGTTTTATGATTCAATCCCAATAAGACGATTTCCAACATATTTCTTAGTTTATAGTTTGGTAAAGCTTCCGTGATGGCCCTGCAATAGAAAGTTAACCCCAAAAAAAGTAAATAAAATCACGGCGAAACCGATGATCGCCATAATTGCCGCCCTGCGCCCTCGCCATCCCACTGTGAGGCGCTGGTGGAGCAAGGCCGCATACAACAGCCAGGTGATTCCCGACCAGACCTCTTTGGGGTCCCAGCTCCAGAACCTGCCCCAGACCGATTTGGCGTAAATAAAACCGGTTATCAATCCCAGCGTAAGCATCGTAAATCCGGTAACAATGCATGCATATCCGGTTGTATCGAGAAGCTCCAGAGACGGAAGGCGTTTGAAAAAAAATCCGTGAGTTTTGGATTTTATCGTGTGCTCCTGTACGAGATACAACACCCCCACCCCGCAGGCCAGAGCAAATGACGCCTCGCCGATAAAGATGGTAATGACATGAGCAACAAGCCATACACTATTTAAGATCGTGTCGGCCTGGTGGGGTGCGCTCGGTAACCGGGCGGCGATGACCAGTACCAGGGTGACCAGCGGAGCGGCAAATATCCCCAAAATCTTAAGATGGAACCGAAAATGAAAAGCCAGAAAAACACCGGCAATGGTCCAGCTCGCCATGGACAGAATTTGGTGAAGATTATTTACGGGAAAATTCCCGGATTGAACAAACCCATAACCGATCCCTGCCGTATGACATAAAAAGCCGGCTGAAATCAGGTGAACCCCGATCTTTTCAAGGTAATCTTTCTGCAGGAAAAGATAGGCTACGTATCCTGCCGTGCTCAGCATGTAGAAGAAAATGGTTATGTTTAGCAAAATTTCCACGGATGGCACCTATGCATTTTTCAAAATCGGGTTAACTATCGGTTGGGTTGCCATTAATTCGTCAAATATATACCCTTCACCAAAAATTTCAAAAAGCAAGGAATTAATCGCTGCAATATCGCGTTGTTTTATCAGGTTAACCAAGTTCCGTTTTATCAGGTTTTCAAAAAGATGCTTATGAGCCTCGGGTTCGTGATTTTCACTTAACAGTTTGGTGCGGATGCCGCCCATAAGCGTCAGAAATTCGGCATATTCGGTCCCGAATTTTTTTTCGAGATCTTTTCGCATTTTTTTTGCAAACGCAGGACTTTTGCCGGAAGTGGATATGGCGATGATCAGATCTCCCCGGTTTACAATGGCCGGTAGAATAAAATTACAGACTTCCGGGCGATCCGCGATATTGCACAGCATACCGAGACGTTCTGCTCCGGTATGAATCTGCCGGTTCAATTCCGGATTGTCTGTTGCGCCGATGACCAGAAACATTTGATCAAGATCTGTGGGTTTAAACCCCCTTATTTCTAATTTTATCAAGCCGTTATTTGAAAGCTCCTCTATCTTTTCGGTAACTGCCGGGCTGACAACAACGACCCTTGCGCCACAGTCAAGCAGCGTTATTACCTTGCGGGTACCCACGTCACCCCCACCCACCACCAGACAGTTTCGATTTCGGATATCAAGATTGACCGGATAGTATCTCATAGAACCTCAACACAAACCCCATAAACCTTGCCGGGGTGTAAATCAAGATTGTTGGTTATTGAGTTCAGTCGTAAGGTGTCAGTGTTCAGGTTTCAGCTCTTCAAGTTTCTTGACCCTTGTATGAAACTTCAACATGTATCAATGGCCTCATCCTTTGTTAAGGTTTG
>CAZIIV010000048.1:0-14152 GCA_964539365.1 uncultured Desulfobacteraceae bacterium
ACTCGCGACGCCTTGAACTTGAACTTTTTACTTTTCCGTCTCAATTTTGACTTTTTACGAGTTCATCGACTATTTATGATTACCCAAAAAATTCTTCCCGAGAAATTTAATGCTATTTCCTGTTTTTCATATTCTGGACCTGCTCGTTGTAATATGAAATGACCTCTCTCCGATTCAGCATCCCGATAAGAATACCATGGTCATCATCTTTTACAACCGGCAGGCTGTCGATATTTTTAATGGTAAATTTTTGCAGAACCGCATTCAAATCCTCAGACGGCGTCGTCAATATAATGTCAAACGTGGCAATATCATTCATCACCACAAGCTGGCCGATGCCCCGGGAAAAAAGTACACTTCTGATATCCGTACTGGAAAATATTCCCGTCAGCCTGTAGTCCTGATCCACAACCGGGAAATAGTGTTGTTTTGTCTCTGAAAAAAACTTCCTGAAATCACTAAAGGTCATGTTCCGGGGGATGACTTCCACTTTTTTAACAAGGTGCATTAAATTCTTGACTTTGATTGCCTGCAAGATATCCACAAAGAAATCTCCTGCATGGGCCGGAGAGTCGATTTTGCTTTTTACCTGTTTTTCATAAATTGTCCATTTTCGTGCCGCTAGATATGATACGGAACAAACCAGAAGGCTGGGCAGAAGCAGATGATACGAATTGGTCATTTCACTGACAAATATGATGGTCGAAATCGGAGTGTTTGACACCGCCGTAAAAAAGCCTGCCATACCCACCACTACAAAGGCTCCGGGTTCAGTGACAACTCCGGGCATGATCTGGTGAAAAATTTTTCCTACCACACCGCCCATTGCACCGCCGATTACGATTGAAGGGCCAAATACCCCGCCGCTCCCACCGGATCCGATGGAAAATGATGTGGTAAATATTTTACCGATAGCAAGCAAAAATAAAAAGGGTATGGTCAGCTCATTGTAAAGCGCTTTCTGGGCAAATCCATATCCGAATGCCAGCGTCTGAGGTAGAAAGAAGCCGATAATACCGGCACATAATCCTCCCACAGCCGGCTTTAAGTGATTTGGAATTTTAATAGATTTGAAAACGGTGATGAGACCATAAAATGATTTGATATAAAGAACACCTGTAGCAACAAGAACTAAGGACAGCACGAGGTAAGGTCCCAACTCCAGGGGATTGCGGAATAAAAAATCAGGCGACTCAAACAAAGACCCCCAACCGAATACCAGGCAAAACAGGCAATAGGCAACCACTGAGGAAATGCCGGCAGGGATGATAACCTCTGATTCAAACTCAGGGTCTCGGTAGAGCACCTCGGCAGCAAAAAGAGCGCCTGCCAGAGGGGCCCTGAAAATACTCCCCACCCCGGCACCGATCCCCGCAGTCATCATTATCCTGCGTTCCCGGTCTGATAGTTTTAGGGTCGTTGCCAGGAATGAACCGAAACCTGCTCCAATTTGAGCGATGGGACCTTCTCTTCCCCCTGACCCGCCCGTGGTAAGGGTCAGAGCAGATGCTACGGTTTTAACAATCGGAACCCTGCCGCGTATGAAGCCTCCTTTTCTATGATAGGCATCAATCGCCGCATCTGTTCCATGACCTTCGGCTTCCGGGGCATAGGTGTATACCAGCCATCCGCTCAATAGACCGCCGAGTGCAGGAAGAAAAAGAAGCACCATACGGTTGAACGGCGTGCCGGTCGGCTGAAGAAGACGATGTTCACCGGCCGGAGAAGGGGGACGGTAGCCGGCCGTTAAATCCATAAAATAATGCAGACCCAGCTGGCACAGGTAATGAAAAATGATGGATCCGAGGCCGGCGATAAGCCCGATCAAGACAAAATACAAAGTCCATTTACCGGCTTGGGCAATATTGACGGACCGCTCTTTGCCGGTAATGAATTGCATGATTTTTTTAAAACGATTCAATACTGCCAACCTGTTTATTTGATCAGCCCTTTTAGATCTTCTACACCCTGCAAAATAATATTGAACAGTTCAGGGATATCACTTTCCTCCAGGCAAGAGAAAGCGATCCTCAAATCCCTTTCTCCCATAGATATCAAACCCACTCCGTATTTTTCAAGAAGATGGCGCCTGAGTGTTTCGGCATCCACCGATTTTAATCTGATACACATAAAGTAACCGGAATTAAACGGATAAGCATCCCAGGCGTTTTTATATTTGGAATTCGAAAGCACTTGTTTAATCCGTTCGGCTCTTTTTTTCAGCACTTCGAATTTTTCTTCTTTTTCTTTAATGAAGTTTTCGCTCTGCATGGACTTCAGTACAATAGTCTGACCCAGGTGGGAAGCATTGGAAATAGAACCTCTGATGCTTCCCGCGGTTTTCCTTTCCAATGCATCATATACGGCCATGGAATCGCCTTCAATCTTACATCCGTAGGTTATAAAGCCCACCCGTAACCCCCATACAAAGTTCTCCTTGGTAGCGCCATCAAGCTTAACGGCAAGAAGCCCGGAATGCCGGTTGCATAGATTTGCGAAAAGAGATTCTTTCAAAACCCGATCTTCATAAAAAAGTCCGAAGTAAGCGTCATCCATAACGGCGATAATATTTTTACCCGTTTCGGCAATCCCGGCAAGGATTTCTATAATGCGATTCCCCTCATTAACGGTTATCGAATACCCCGTAGGGTTATTGGGAAAATTCAGCAACACCGTAACCTTATCATGTTTCTCCGCCTCTATCCGTATTGTTTCCTCAAAAGCTTCAAGATTGAATCCATTTCGTTCCGAGAACAAAGGATACCGGCTTATTCTGGCCCCTTTTTTGGTATTCAGAATCATGTTATAGTTGCCCCACATCTTGTCAGGCAAAATTACCACATCATCAGGATCCAGCCAGACATCCGCAAACATGCTAATCGCGTGAGTAATGCCGCAAGTAACGATGGGTAAACTGATGGTTTTGCCTTCAAGGCAAGGATTTTTTTTAAAAAGGGATTCCTGCCAGACCTTTCTTAAGCTCTCAATGCCAAAGGATGATGCATAGGTCAGCGACTCTTTGGGTCGAATACTGTAAATGGAACCCATTACCGAAGAAAAGTGCATGGTCCCCCCGTGCTCCGTAGCGATGCCTATGGTAGCATTTAACTTATATGCCTTTTCCCTGGCCTCGGCACTCTGGCTTAAAATCCCTTTAGGGAAAAAAAGGTTCTTGCCGATCTCGGACAGCATTTCAATGAGATGGGGATTTCCCTTCTCGATAATCTGGTTAAGGTCTTGAGCGATAGGATTCACGGATTTCCCTCCTTTAACCTGAACAAACTAACTCGAACATGCCCCGCACCGCAAGGGGTATCTTGATTTTTTATAGCGATCATATAAAATCATTTAAAATTTACCGTGTTGACACAAAGGATGTCAAGGGAAAATAACTTGAAAAATCGGGAGGATGAATAAGTGCCGGCCCTATGGCGGAATGCAAGGTTTATGGAAAACCCCGCCCTTTTAATAAGGCGGGGTTTATTTGTCGATCGAAAGCAACATTACTTGTTTCCTCTCTTGGATGCCTTGAGCGGATTAATCTTGGCTTTTGATTCTGAAGCAGCCTTTGTGATATGTGAAGCAAAGTTGCAATCTCCGGTTTTCCATTTCAGCGAAGGATCAGGACATGCCGAGCAGTACCATCCGGAAGCGTATTCAATGCTGCGATTGCAGCCGTTACATTGTTCCACAATCTCGTGACAAATTCCGCCGTTATAAGTACACCCCTTTGTCGTCATAAAAGGGCACTCAAAACCTTTTCTAACCGTTGTACAAACCATTGTAATCACCCCCTTTCGGAAAAAAGTCAAAAAAAAGCCGGGAGCTATCTGTCCCCGGCCTCAACCAGACAGGTCTCAAAAAACTGGCGGAATATAATCAAGCGGATAAGGGTTGTCAATAAAAAATTTGACATTTTTTTTATTATATCAATTGTCAACAACGTGCTCGCAACCCCGAAAATAACTGCAGACCATCAAAAAGAACTCTTGATTTTTTAATTAAAAATTGACAAGTTATCTTCACAGATCGATATGTTTCGCTCATCCCGACATCCGGGGGAACGGTATTTGGCAAAATGTTGAGCAAAAGGAAATACATTCCATATGGTCATAAAACAGGTTATTGACGTTCTCAAAATAGAGGCCCGGGGTATTCTGAAACTGGCGGATCGTATTGATGACAATTTTCCGAAAATGGTGGATATCATCTGCCGGTCCCACGGCAGATTAATTGTCAGCGGGATCGGTAAATCCGGGCTCGTAGGCCGTAAAATCGTAGCCACTTTGAACAGCACCGGAACAAAGTCAATTTTTTTACATCCTGCCGAGGCTATGCACGGAGATCTTGGCATGGTCGGCCCGGATGATATATTCATCGCTCTTTCCAACAGCGGCGAGACCGACGAACTGAATATCCTTATCCCCAGTATCCGTAAAATAGGATGCACAATTATTGCGTTTACCGGAAACAAAAACTCTACATTAGCCAAACATAGCGATATCATCATTGATGTTGGCGTAAAAAAGGAAGCATGCCCATTGGGCTTTGTTCCCACGGCAAGCACCACCGCACTTCTTGCCATGGGCGACGCTCTTGCCGTTGTTTTGATAAACAAGAAACATTTCAATTCAAGTGACTTCAAAAAGATTCATCCCGGCGGTACCCTCGGGCATCGGCTTTCGAATAAAGTTAAAGATTTTATGCTAACCGGTAAATCCATTCCTCGTGTTCCTGAAGGCATCTTCATGGAAGATGCGGTCAAGGAAATCAATAGGCTTGGACTGGGAGCGACCCTTGTGCTCAGATCCGACAACACCCTATCCGGCATCATTACCGACGGCGACTTGAGACGCCTGATTGCAAAAAGAAAATCTATTCACAAACTCACCGTTGAACAAGTCATGACAAAAAATCCCCGAACCCTGTCCCCGGATTCTCCGGCATATGATGCACTGAATATGATGGAAAAATACCAGATCACGGTCCTCCCCATAACAAGTTCTGCAGGAAAGGTTCGGGGAATCTTGCACCTGCATGATATATTAGGCAAAGGTGATTTCAAATTTAACGGTAATTAAATCTTAACATGAGAGAATATCATGAAACTCGATTCCATTGACACAACAATAGCAACCCTTGGACCTCCTAAAATAACAACACCTATGCGCAGAGACGAAAAAGATTCCCTAAGCCGTTGTTTTGTGAACGATACCGACAGGATTATCGCAGACGTCAATTTAAACAATCTGCTCAAATTGGCCGAAGAAGGAAAAGATTTTTCCGCCTTTGAGCTGGCCGGCCCGAGAAGTAAAATATACTTCGACCCAAGCAAGCTGCGGTGTGCACTGGTAACTTGCGGCGGGCTGTGCCCCGGCTTAAACGATATTATTCGGGCAATCGCTCTGGAGCTTTTTTACAGCTATGGAGTAAGAAATACCTATGGGTTCAGGTATGGTCTTCAGGGGTTTATCCCTAAATACGGACACGATATCATCAAGCTTAAACCCGATAAGGTCGTTAATATACACGAGATGGGCGGTTCGATTTTAGGATCTTCACGGGGACCCCAATCTATAGACGAAATTATCGACAGCCTGGAACGGATGAACATCGGCATCCTTTTTATGATCGGGGGCGATGGCACACTCATGGCAGCGACAAAAATAGCGGATGCCATATCCCAAAGAGGTCTGAAAATAAGTATTGTCGGAATCCCAAAAACCATTGACAATGATATTTATATGGTATCCCGCTCTTTTGGTTTTCATACGGCGGTTGATGTCGCCACCCAGGCAATCAAGGCTGCGCATAACGAATCCGAAGGATATCCCAACGGAATCGGCCTGATCAAACTGATGGGCAGACATTCGGGCTTCATTGCTGCAACTGCCACTCTGGCTCAACAGGATGTAAATTTTGTGCTCATACCGGAGGTGGACTTTGACCTTGAAGGACCGAACGGCTTTCTTGCTTCCCTTGAAAGACGCCTTCATCACAGAGGACATGCCGTAATCGTAGTGGCTGAAGGCGCGGGTCAAAAGTTTTTTGACGCTCAAACAATGGAACGTGATAAATCCGGCAATATCAAGCTCCAGGATATCGGACCTTTCCTTAAAAACGCCATATTGTCATATTTTAATCGCAAAAATACCGAGGTCTCCTTAAAATATATCGATCCCAGCTACATGATAAGAAGCCTGCCTGCAAATGCCAATGATAATGTCTTCTGCAGCTTTTTGGGGCGCGACGCGGTTCATGCGGGTATGGCGGGAAAAACAAAACTTCTCATCGGCCGCTGGAACAACCATTTCGTACATCTTCCTTTGAGTGCCTCGGCCGGAAAACGCAAGCAAATTAATCGCAAAGGAAAGTTGTGGATGAGTGTCCTGGGAGCAACGGGTCAGGGATCGTTGAAAAACGACTGATACTTGATTTGTCAATGGGATTTGTCAACGGATTTTCTTATGAGTTGCGTAGTTAGTGCTTCAGTTCAACAAACCCATTGCCTTTTATTTGAAGAAGGTATAATTTTTTTCGAACCTCTCCGCTGTTGTCAAAGGAAGTAAGTCCGGTTACTCCCGGGAAATCATTGAACGTTTTGAGTTTATTTTTCAGGTCGCTTCTGAATCGGATATCCGGACTGCTGACCGTCTGAAACAATATCACGGCCGTATCATATGCCACCGCTTCGATATATTCCGGCTTTCGCTGGAAAGTGTTATGGAAATTTTTGACAAAATCCGTGACTTCCTCTGAAGCGCTTTCGACAAAAAAACCGTCCGGCATAATGGCATCCTGTACATATTCCCGGGCCATCTCGATCAAACTGTCGGAGTGCCACAAATTGGTTCCTAACAGATAGATATCAATAACATCATAAAAAGCCAACTGTGGAATAATAAGTCCTGCTTTCTTGGGTGCATCGGGAATAAAGACCGCATCAAAATCCACAATGGCTTCGGTTTTTTCTTGTTTTTCCTCTATAATATTTTCATCATAGTAAAGCCCCACCAGTTTTTTGATAGAATCGGAAAAATCGGTATGAGCGGAATTGTATGATTCTACCCCGGCAACTCTGCCTCCGAAAGCAATCACCTCATCCCAGAAAAGATTCATAAATGTTTTTCCATAATTTTCGTCGGGATAAAGAATTGCAAAACGGGTAAAATTGAGATCCTGGACCGCATAAGATACCAGAGCTTTAACCTGCGCCACCGGAGTGATAAAATTTCTAAACACCCAGTCGCCAATTGAAGTGATATTATCTCTCTGGGTTAATGTTATTATGGGCACCCCGTTATCCTGTGCCTCCCGAGCGGCCGGTTCAGCCATAATAACGGGACCAATTATCGCGGCAACCTTTTCATTTAACAATTCTTTTACGGCCCGTACGGTCTTAACCGGATCGGATTCCGTATCTTTTATGATGATATTGATACAGGCAGAACTGTTTTGTGAGCTGAATTTATTCAAAGCCAGCTCAACGCCGTTTAATGCTTTGTTACCGTAAAGTTTATAAGGGCCGCTCAAGGGAAGCAAACATCCTATGGTATAGTGGCTATAAATAGATTTTTGATTAATTTCCGCTATTAGGTTTTTTGCCTGTTGCACATTTTCGTGATCCGGAAACTTTTCGATAAACTCAGACAGCACCCGTAACGCCTCATCATATTTTTCTTCACCGGCACTGCTAACCCCCAACTGAAACATAAGATATCCTGCCGGGAACCTCTGTTCCCGGCCTTTTAAAAGAAATGCGATATCTTTGGAACTAAGCTGACGGACAGCGTCCTTAATTTTTAATATAATAACCTTCTTTCCCGGATCTTGCGCTTTCGGATATGCCATTGCATAATAATAAACCGCATCTTTTGGATATCCCAAAGCCAAATAGGCGTCACCGGTCAATACATATGTTCTGAGAACATGCGATTCGGAAACAGCATGTTTGAGAAAGTCGGCCGCCTGCTCGATTACTTTTTCATAGTCTCCCTGGTTGTAATAAGTGACCATTATTTCAATTCTGGCGTCCGGAACAAAATAACTTTTCGGATATTCGCTGATGAGTCGGTTATAAACAGTACGAGCGCTGTCATTATTCCCGAGAGCCACATGAATTGCCCCTGTTCTCATTAACGCTGCATCGGCCATAGGCCTGTCAGGAAATCGGTCAAGATACTCATTGAACAAAACCAGGGCGTTGTCATAGGATTTCTCCTGAAACATTTTTTCAGCTCTGGAAAAAAGCTGGGTTGAGGGGTCAAACTTTTCATAAATAGTCCTTGGCATGCATGACCATAAAAAAAGGGTTGCTGTGATGACTAAAATTTTGAAAATCGGCTTCATAAACCTCTCTGAATCGTTTTAATAGTCCGGTGATTTGTAAAAATTAAAAGATGAACGCCCAACTCGCCACAAGCGAGCCAGCACTTGTCCGCCTCCGGCGGATCGAACGTCCAACTTTGAACATCGAATAATGATGTTTTTATCCTCATTTAATGACAAAGGCAAGCATAAGATATCAGGAAAAACGTATTTGATTTCGCTACAGCGTAGCGGGGGCGTGTTTCTCTTGGAAACCCACTGACTGTTTGAAGGGCTTTAGCACACGTTAGCCCGAGCCGAATGAAATTATGATTAAAAAAATCAATGGGATAATTTTGCGACGAATTTTTCTTAATAACTTTGTCGCGGCTCGGGCTTACGGGTGCTTAAGCACAAGTTTCAGTGGGTTGGAAAGAGATACACGCCCTCGCGGAGCCTTCTCCCTGAATTGGGATAAAAATACGTTTGCCCTGCATAAGATGTATCCTTTACTTGCCAAACACCTCGGTAAGATGTTATATCGGCAAAATCATGGAAACTGATAACCCAAAACAGCCGTCCGCATCCCGAATTGTAAATCCTGTCAGCGATAAGGTTAAGCAGGAACTTGAAAGCTTAAGGAGAAAACTCGATGCCATTGACCAGAATATCGTCTCCCTTCTTGCAAAACGCCAGGCAGAAGTCGAACGTGTTGTTAATCTCAAAAAAGCCCACAACCTCCCTGTGTATCACCCGGCCCGGGAAGAAAATCTGATCTCTCAGCTCCGCAATCAGGGAGCCGAAGTGGGTCTGGATCCTGATTATATTGAAGAACTTTACCGTCGTATTCTACGCCAGTCACGGGTCGAGCAAGCCGCTCGTCTCTCAAAAAAAGGTGTCCGCAACGGTGCAACCGTTCTTATGGTTGGCGGCAGGGGGAGTATGGGGAAATATTTTTCAAAATGGTTTGCCGATTCCGGTTACAAGGTACGTATTCTGGACCGGAATGATTGGGTGAATGTCGACAAACTCTGCCACGGCATTGAACTTGCGATTATCAGTGTCCCCATTGAAATAACTGCTGAAGTGGCGGGAAAACTGGGTCCTCACCTGCCCCTTGATTGTGTTCTTGCAGATATCACCAGTATTAAAGAGCAGCCTTTGAACGCCATGCTCGACGCTTTTCAAGGACCGGTGATTGGTCTGCACCCCCTTTTCGGTCCGACCACACCTACCATGGACAAGCAGATCGTCGTCGTAACCCCCGGCAGAAATCTGCCTTCATGTCGATGGCTTGTTGATCAATTCAGCGCCTGGGGCACGATTATTCTACAAGTGACCGCACAGGAGCATGATGAAATCATGTCAATCGTTCAAACGGTCCGACATTTTGCAACGTTTGCATTCGGTCAATTTCTGTGTCACAAACAGATTGATTTGGCCCGAACTTTAGAATTTTCCAGTCCCATTTATCGCCTGGAGCTTGGGATGGTTGGAAGGCTTTTTGCACAGGATCCCTCACTGTACTCTGAAATCATATTCGCATGCCCCAAACGGCTTGCCCTGCTGAAAGAGTATCTGTCTTCTCTTGCAAACAATCTTGCCATGGTTGAAACGGGTGACAAAGAAATGTTTCGGACAGAATTTAAAAAAATTACAGCGTGGTTCGGGACTTTCAGTGAACAGGCGATGCGTGAGAGTACTTATCTGATCAACAAACTCATCGAACGGTTCTAATTGCAAAGGGGAGCATTACCGATTTGTTAAAATGGTTTTCACCCATTAACTTATTCATTTTTTGAGCGAAAGCCTTGCAATCAGGTGTCAGGTGTCAGGAGTAAGAAACGAATTGGCTGATACCTGAAACCTGACACCTGAAACCAAAAAGTCTTGGATAGCAATTAACAAACTGGGAATGCACCCGTTCTAATCTTCAGGCATTCACGGATTCGGAATTCATCGTTCAAACTTGCCTTCCGAAGTTCTAAGCCCCCGAACCCGGCACTCCTTTCGGTCTAAATATTCACTTTTCGCCGCGCTTTTTTGCTATTGCTTGACATAAAACTTTCTCTTTTGTAATCTCAAATGTAAGGATCTTAAATTCTTTAGAAGAGTTATACTCTCTCAATCGAGGAACCTGAACAGTGAACAACTCACCACCTCTTTATAACAGTCGAATCATAAAAACTTTTATAGAATATCTCAGGAAATTTTATCCAAATTTGGATATCGATTCTGTCTTAGGGGATGCGGAAATAACCCGGTATGAGGTAGAGGACCCCGCACACTGGTTCACACAAGATCAGACGGATCGTTTTCATGAATCCCTGGTTGAAAAAACAGGAAATCCCAATATTGCAAGGGAGGCCGGAAGGTATACGACTTCATATAAGGGTATGGGTCCTATAAAACAATACACATTGGGATTAATGAGCCTGACCAGTGTTTATCTCTTAATGGGTAAAGTCTATCCCATCATGAGCCGAGGCGCTGCCATTCGCGTAAAAAAAATTGGGGCCAACAAGGTTGAAATTGTCTCCACACCAAATCCCGGGGTAAACGAAAAGCCATATCAATGTGAAAACCGTCTCGGTGTTTTCGAATCCCTGGCAATGTTGTTCACCGATCGTCTGGCCCATGTTGAACATCCTCACTGTTTTCATAAAGGTGATAAATCATGCAATTATGTCATTAGCTGGGAAAAAACTACTTCTCTCGTCTGGAAACGGGTACGAAATTATTCTCTTCTGATGAGTATTATTATCTGTACGGCTCTTTTCTTTTTCCTGCCTCGCACTGCTTGGGCAATCCTTGTTTTTTTCTGTTCGCTGGCAACCATGGCCCTTGCGTTGTATTCCGAAAACATAGAGAAAAAAGAATTGATCAAAACTGTTGAAACCCAAGGTAACGTAGCCCAGGACCTTTTAGATGAAATGAATATTCGCCACAACAATGCCGTGCTTATTCAGGAAATCGGCAAGGCTACTTCTTCGATCATAAATGTCGATCAACTCATAAACACGGTTGTAAACATAATGAGGGCTCACATAGGCTTTAACCGTGGTATGATCATGCTTGCAAATAGTGATAAAACTCGACTTATTTACACTGCCGGATACGGATACAACAATGAAATAGAGGATCTATTAAAAAAAACCGAGTTTCATCTCGATAAACCCGAATCCAAAGGAACATTCGTAGAGGCATTTAGAGACCAAAAAAATATTCTGATAAACGACATTACAGAAATTAAAAAAAAGCTCTCAAAAAGAAGTCTGGCATTTGCTAAAAAAATGGGTGCTCAGTCACTGATATGCGTACCCATTGTTTTTGAAAAAGAATCACTGGGCATATTGGCTGTGGATAATATCATGTCAAAAAGACCACTTACAAAGA
Source organism: uncultured Desulfobacteraceae bacterium (assembly GCA_964539365.1). Taxonomy (GTDB): domain Bacteria; phylum Desulfobacterota; class Desulfobacteria; order Desulfobacterales; family UBA11574; genus S5133MH16. The sequence continues at coordinate 11,704 of CAZIIV010000048.1, forward strand.
GTGATATGAACTTTATGATGGGGATCGCCTCACAAACAGCCGTTAGCATCGCAAATGCCATGTCATTCCAGAAACTTCAGGAGAGTGAAAAAAAGTATCGTGATCTTGTTGAAAACGCGAGCAGTATTATTATGCGACAAAACATAAAGGGAAATATCACCTTTTTTAACATTTTTGCCCAGAAATTTTTTAATTATAGTGAAAATGAAATCCTTGGCAAAAATGTGCTCGGTACGATTTTTCCGAATACAACATACACAAAAAATCAGCTGGATAGACGATTAGCGTTTCTTAAGGACAACCCTGAGCAAGCATTTATCAATGAAAGCGAAAATGTGCTGAGGGAAGGCACAAAAACATGGATTGCATGGACTTATAAACCTATTTTCGATAGTGACGGAAATTTTAAGGAAATCCTTTGCATCGGTAACGATATAACAGAACTAAAACACGCGGAATTGGAAAAAAGAGATTTGGAGGCCCGGCTCCAAAGAGCACAAAAAATGGAGGCTCTCGGAACTCTCGCCGGAGGAGTGGCGCATGATCTAAACAATATACTATCCGGTATTGTAAGTTATCCTGAGCTGTTATTAATGGATATCCCTTTGGACAGCCCTCAAAGAAAGCCCATATTAACGATACAAAAGGCGGGAGAAAGAGCGGCCGCTATTGTTCAGGATTTGTTGACGCTGGCAAGGAGAGGCGTTGTTAATACCAATGTAGTAAATTTAAATTCTATCATTACCGAATACTTGAAAAGCCCCGAATATGAAAATTTAAAATCGTATCACCCAAATGTTCATGTAAAAACCGAACTTGAAATAAACCTCATGAACATTTTAGGCTCTCCGGTTCATTTGTCTAAAACTGTAATGAATTTAGTTAGTAATGCATTAGAGGCCATTCACGATCATGGAGAAATAATGATATCGACAAAAAACCGGTATGTTGATACATTATTAAATGGCTATGACAACGTAAAAGAGGGGGATTATATCACGTTAAGCGTTCGCGATACAGGTATCGGTATTCCTCCACAAGACGTAGAAAGGATATTTGAACCTTTTTACACCAGAAAAGTAATGGGAAAAAGCGGAACAGGATTGGGCATGGCCGTTGTTTGGGGGACCGTAAAAGATCATAATGGATATATTGATGTAAAAAGTAGTGAAGGACAAGGAACTGAATTTACACTATTTTTTCCAGTAGCAAGACAGGAACTGGCCATAGATAAGCCCGTATCATCTATTAAAGATATTATGGGAAACGGTGAATCGATTTTAGTGGTTGATGATGTAAAAGATCAAAGATTGATTGCATCTGATATGTTGATGAAATTGGGATATTCTGTTATATCTGTCGCAAACGGAGAAGAAGCTGTGGATTACATAAAGAATAATTCGGCAGACCTGGTGGTTTTAGATATGATAATGAATCCGGGCATGGACGGACTTGATACGTACAAAAAAATTCTCGAAATAAACCCATATCAAAAAGCAATAATCGCAAGTGGCTACTCGGAGACAGAGCGTGTCAGAGAAGCTCAAAAACTGGGAGCAACCTCATATGTAAAAAAGCCATATTTACTTGAAAAAATCGGGCAGGTTATAAAAACCGAGCTTGATAAATAGTATCAGGAGTTCCATATATGCATCACCCTGAATATTTTATGGAAAACAGCGAAGAAACTCTTCGTCTTGAAATCAAGATAGACAGAATAATTTTGCAGAAACAGGCCCGATGGGCCGGTCTTAAGCCGGGCATGCGAGCAGCCGATTTGGGGTGTGGCTCCGGCAAGACTTCCTTTTATCTGCACAAACTGGTTCAACCGAACGGTGAAATCGTCGGTGTCGATAGCTACAGCCAACGAATTGAATACGCAAAAACTCATTACAGTAAAAAAGGGATAGAATTTGTAACCAAGGATATACGGAAACCTTTAGATGATATAGGAATGTTCGATTTTATTTGGATGCGTTTTGTTCTTGAGTACTATCGATCAAAAAGTTTTGATATCGTCAAGAATATCTCCCGCATTTTGAAACCCGGAGGAATAATCTGCCTGATAGATCTGGACTATAACTGCTTGAGACATTTCGGGCTCTCAGATAGGCTTAAAAGAGCAATTTACGGAATAATAAAGACTCTGGAAAAGAATGCCGACTTTGATCCCTATGTGGGAATAAAACTCTATTCTTTCCTTTATGATCTTGGGTACCAGGATATAGATGTAAAGTTATCGCCGCATCATCTGATCTTTGGAGAACTCAAGGAAAAAGAAGCCTTTAACTGGACAAAAAAGGTTGAAGTTGCTGCGAAAAAGTCGGGATATCCGTTCGAGGAATATAAAGGAGGATATGAAGAATTTTTTGAAGAATTTAAGCAATTTTTCTCCGATCCAAGAAGATTTACCTATACCCCTATCATCTCCTGCAGGGGACGCAAGCCT
>CAZIIV010000048.1:14252-18149 GCA_964539365.1 uncultured Desulfobacteraceae bacterium
TGTTCTGAGATATTCGAACAGGTTTTGGAAATTTTTCGTATCTGTAAAACTGACCGTAGTGCTGTTATTGTCATTAGCAGTCACCTCGATTGTCGGAACGGTGATTCCTCAGAACGAAAATCCTGCTGCATATTTTCGTGCCTATGGGGAGTTTGTTTACAAGGTTTTTAATTTTCTTGGCATCTTTGACATGTACCACTCGTGGTGGTTTCAGTCTTTGATTCTTTTGCTGACCATAAATATTGTTGTCTGTTCAATCGATCGACTGTCTGCAGCATGGAAGATAATATTTGTTAAAAATCCTTTGTTTAATCTTTCAAGGTTCAGAACGCTTTCTCAAAAAGAGGTATTTACCGGCAAACAAAGTCCCGAAGAGTTGAGCCGCATCTATGAACCGGCGATTTCCGGACAGTTCGGATACACTCGTGTAGAAGAAACCGATAAAGGAATGTGCATTTTTGCCGAAAAATGGCGCTGGACCCGTTTCGGGGTTTATATCGTACATCTCAGTGTTATTTTATTGTTGCTCGGGGGACTCATCGGCTCACTTTTCGGTTTTGAAGGATTTGCCATAATTCCGGAACATGAGAAGATTGACAGCATCCGGCTTAGAAATACCGGACAGATCCGGGCCTTGGGTTTCGAAGTGTTATGCGATGATTTTAGTATCAGTTTTTATGATAACGGAACGCCCAAAGAATACCGGTCGAGTTTAGTCATCCTTGAGCATGGCAAGCCGGTACACAAAAAAGATATTATCGTCAACGATCCCTTGCGGTTTAAGGGCATTAATATATTTCAATCCAGCTACGGCAAAATGCCCTCAAGTGCTCTCCAAAAAGAAAAAATCCATAAAAAAGATCCTTCGGAAGACATCACACTGAATGTTGTGGAGAAAGAATCAGGCAATGCATACAAAATAAAGGCCGTTATCGGCAAACCGGTGGATCTCCCTGAAGGTCTGGGAAAATTCGTTATTGTTGAATATCGAAAATCAGCGGAATTCGGCGGACAAAACATCGGTCAGGCATACCTGGGAATTCTCACGCCCAAAGACAAAGATCCTGTCAATATCTTACTTCCTCTGCATTTCCCGAATTTTGACAAAATGAGAAGGGGTGCTGTGGTTATTTCAGTGGCAGAGCAGGAAACAAAAACATTTAACCCCGGCGAAAAATCAGATCAGAGGTATTATACGGGTCTCCAGATCACAAAAGATCCCGGGGTGTGGATAGTTTATACAGGATTTACAGGGATGATCTTGGGAATTTTCATCACGTTTTTCATGTCCCATCAAAGGGTGTGCATCGAAATCGTTAAAAGGGGCAGCCAAAGCCAAGTCATCATTACCGGTACGGCCAACAAAAACAAGCCGGCAATGCAAAACAGAATAAAGAAAATTTCAGAAAAACTTATCAATTTGTAGCATAGTTTGAACTAAGGGAACAACTAATGAACAGTTCGGTTTTATTATCCATCACGACATTTACCTACGGTCTGGCGACATTTTTTTATTTTGCATTTTTGATTTTCAAGAAACCCCTTCTGGGCAGATTGGGCACCTGGACCGCATTAACCGGTGTTATCGTGAACGCGGCAGGCATTGTCTTACGATGGGTGGAATCATACCGGCTCGGTATCGGTCATGCGCCGCTTTCGAACATGTATGAGAGTTTGGTCTTTTTTTCCTGTACCATTGGAATGATTTATCTTGTTGTCGAGCGAAAGTATAAAACTCGCGTTATCGGAGCCGTTGCCACTCCCCTCGCCTTTCTTGCCATGGCTTATGCTTCCCTGTCTCCCAACATCAATGACCGTATTCAGCCGTTGATTCCGGCATTGAAAAGCAACTGGCTGATCGCCCATGTTATCACCTGTTTTTTAGGGTATGCCGCCTTTGCAATAGCTTTCGGCATAAGTCTTATATATCTTTTTAAACAAAGAGATGCAGAGGGTAAAAGCAATATTCTCTCTCATTTTCCAAAGTCTCGCGTTTTGGATGAGTTGACCCACCAGATGGTCATGTTCGGATTTCTCTTTTTGTGTATCGGCATCATTACCGGATCTGTTTGGGCCAACTCAGCCTGGGGCAGTTACTGGTCCTGGGATCCCAAGGAAACCTGGTCTTTGATCACCTGGTTTGTTTATGCGACATTTTTGCATGCCAGAATGATGCGGGGGTGGTCCGGGAAAAGGATCGCCTATCTTTCAATAATAGGGTTTATGGCGGTGATCTTCACCTATTTCGGTGTGAATCTGTTGCCCGGCCTGCACAGCTACGGCCAGGGATAAAAAAGGGGGATGAATCATGAAAATATTTATTACCGGCGGATCCGGCTTTGTAGGCACGAATCTGTCATTTTATCTGCTCGAGAAGGGGCACAGCATTGTTGCTGTCGGCACCTCTTCAGCCCATAAACTAATCCGGCACGAAAATTTTCATTACATTTCAGCGAATACGACCGTCAAAGGCACCTGGCAGGATGCGCTGAAAGATGTTGACGCAGTCATCAATCTTGCGGGGAAAAACATTTTTAAGCGATGGACCGACACCTATAAAGATCAAATATATAACAGCCGTATTCTGACCACGCAAAATCTGGTTGAAGCCATTCCCGATCATAAAGACATAATACTTTGCAGCACTTCAGCGGTAGGATATTATGGCGACCGGGCAGATGAAGTTTTAAAGGAAGATGCTCCGCCCGGAAATGATTTCGCTGCGAAAGTTTGCAGGGACTGGGAAAAGGAAGCTTTTCGGGCGGAGATAAAAGGAGTCCGGGTCGCCGTAACGCGTTTTGGTGTGGTTCTCGGGAAGAACGGAGGTGCCCTTGCAAAGATGGTCCCGGCATTTAAATCTTTTGCCGGCGGCCCCCTTGGCAACGGTTTGCAATGGTTTTCATGGATTCATATGGATGATCTTATTGCCGCAATTATTTTTATACTCGAGAGCCCGGATATCAAAGGCGCAATCAATCTCTGTTCGCCGAATCCGGTAAGAAACCGTAAGTTTGCCGGCGCCCTCGGCCAGGTGCTTAACCGGCCGTCTGTTATGAGAACTCCGGCCTTTATGATCCGGCTGATAATGGGAGAAATGGGAAAATCTCTGATGAGCAGCCAGCGGACGATCCCTGATAAACTTTTAAAACATGGGTTTGAGTTTCAATATCCCGACATTCACAATGCCCTCTATAACTTGACGGTTTCGTAAAAAGTTCAAGATCAAAGCATATGCAAAAAAATAACCACAGGCATATGTTTAATATTCCGAGGATTATTTTTTGAACATAACGCAGAGATTGGGCAAAAAGACCATTTATGGATGGACACTAGATAGGAAGTCGATAAGACCCGAGACTGCATCCTCAATATCCAGAAAGCAAAACCGGTATGCCTCGTACTTAAGCCCGTACGGATCGGCAATGCCCCGCCTCTTTGAACCATAACGGGCAAAGTTCCTGATTAATCGGGTTTTGTCTTCTGCTTCCGGGAAATCGGTCACAAGCGTATTCTGGTGAGATTTCTCCATTACCAGAATGAGACCGGACCAGTCCACAAGCGCTTTGGATATGGTTTTGGCCCTGTGCCCGGAAAGATCTACACCGAATTCCTCAGCAACGCGTTGCGCCATATAGGTAGCTGAATTGCCTGGAAGTGCAAGCAATCCCGCAGATTCAACGGCAATGCCCCGGAGTCGCTTTTGATTCAACAACTTTGTGAAAAAGGTATGTGCAAAAGCACTGCGACAAATATTGCCGGTGCACACAAACAGGATATTTGCTGTTTTTATGTTCATGTTCAAGAATCCTAAAAGGGTTGAGTTTGGGTGTAAATCAAGACTGTTGTTTACTAAGATTGCAATGGCTATTTGGTTTCAGGTGTCAGGTGTCAGGAAAC
>CAZIIV010000049.1:0-17930 GCA_964539365.1 uncultured Desulfobacteraceae bacterium
ATCTGATCAACTAATTGACCGGGACCAGTCTGATTTCAGCGAAATTGGCCATTGCGTGGGTATTGCTGTATCCTGCTGTAACTTCCAGGGAAGCGGTGATTTCTTTATCAAGATATATTTCTCCAATGTATTCGGCACTTTTTTTGTACCAACCTTTATCCTCTTTTATTTTATGCTTGAAGTTATAACTACCTATTGAAACATGGATGTCATTATCGGGACCCCGTTCACTTGTACCATATACGATCTGTACGGCATATTTCCCGGACCTTATTGTTCTGATGTCCCATTTCATCTTACCGCCAGTATTCCATTCGCTGATTTCATATCCCCTGTGCTCTCCCCATCTTTTGTTAAAACCGTATTCGATGTTTCCCTCAAGTTGGGCATTTGCCGGGGTGAAAGTAGCGGTGTGAAACGGATCGACAAGATTTGGTAATTCGCGCGATTTTAAAGTGCCGGTGTATTCAAGAACCAATGTCTGCACGGGTTGGGCAAGAATTCCTGAAGGAATATCTTCCGGTTTCATCTGAACAATGAGATCCATGGTATTTGTTTGGGTAAAAGAAAGAGGGGTGACAGCAGAATCGCCTAAGAAATAGACCTTTTTAATATCAGCCCTTATCTCGTTAATAACAAATTCTCCGGTTTCCGGCCACTTAAAGAGATGAATATAGAGTTTGCCCGGCCGGGATGTACATGCCCCGTCTGTATAATAAACCTGTCCGACAGGACTTCTCTCAGTACCATAAATGCTTTCACCGTTTGAACGAAGCCAGTTTCCAACACTTTTAATTGCCTTGACTGACTGCGGGGGAAGCAAGCCCTGGTCATCAGGCCCCAGATTTAACAGGAAATTTCCTCCCATGGAGGCGTTCATGATAAGATTCTGAATAACTGTTTTTTCATCTTTCCAGTTTTTATCATAATACTTATAACCCCAGGTTTCATTCAGGGTCATACAAGTTTCAAATTTTACTTCAAGGTTTTGAGGCAGAAATTGTTCCGGTGTATAATAGTCCCCCATGATAATTTCGTGTTTGTCATGTTCTGTGCTTATCCTGTCATTAATAATACAATCAGGTTTTATTTCTCTGATGAGTTTCAGTATCTCAAAGCTCCTTTCGTCAGGAATATCTGATGGCACGTCAAACCACATGATATCGGGGGAATATTTACTAACCAGTTCTTTAATTTGCGGAATGCTTTTGTTCTTAAAATATATGGCGGGATCCTTTTTATCAGTTTCAGGGAAATCCCAGGTATTGTCAAGCCCTTTTGCATTTGGCTCGTGCCAGTCCCAAACGTGGGAATAATAGAATCCCAGTTTCAACCCATATTTGTCGCATGCAGCTCTGAGTTCCATAAGCGGATCCCGGTTGAAAGGTGTGAAGTCTACAATATTATAATTACTTGCATCAGAATCATACATAGCGAAGCCGTCACAGTGCTTGGCGGTTATTACAATGTACTTCATGCCGGCGTCTATCGCGGTTTTAACCCATTCTTCAGCGTTGAATTTCACCGGGTTAAAAGTGGCGGCAACCTGTTCATATTCCTTTACCGGGATTTTTCCATTGTACATTATCCATTCGCCGGCACCTTCAATTCTTTTTCCCTGCCATTCACCGGCAAGTTGTGCGTAGACTCCCCAGTGAATAAACATGCCGTAACGTGCCTCATTCCACCATTCAAGTCTTTCAGTCCTGTTTTTCGTGTACTTTTCAATATCATTCCGGGTCTGTCCGAATATAGCAGTCGTGTTCACAACAGTGAATAAATAGATTAGCAAGCAAGTAATACGAAATAATTTTGACATGGGATTAAATTTTAGTGTTTTCACGAGTACCAGTCCAATTCAGTGTCCGGGTATGTTAAAATGCTGCTATTCAAGTTTAAACACTCTTTCCATAAGCTTCCATTTTACCGAGCCTCTCCATGTCTTTCTCAAGATCAAAATCTTCCCTGGTATCCATCATCATAAACATGGTAGTTCCCAAAAGATATATTTCCATGTTAAGGATCCCCACTTCCTTTATTCCGAAGGGAATTTCCGGCCATATATTCTTATTATCATGCCAGTATTTGTACTCTTCGATCAATTTTGGATCATCCTTCAGGGCAAACTGAAAACAATACCTTTTATAACCTTGGTTGTCATTATAACCTTTTTCCGGATTTACTGAGTTGCTCATACAATTTGATTTTTCTTCTAAAATTAGATATTAATAGCTCTTTTTACTTTTTCTACCGAAAGATTCACGGGCGATTTACCGCTGAATGGAATTTCTCCATACAGGGCTTTCACGAGTGCTTTTTGTGAGAAGTCGACATAGGAGTATGCATTGATGTACACGTGAACACCCTCGAAGTACTCGTTAAAGAAATGGGGATTGCCCAAAGAAACAACTATGGTTTTGTTCCTGTCAACACTATTCACCGCCCACATCGATTCGGCCTCCTCACCGGTAAAGCTCATGGGGCCGATGGGATGATGGGCATGGCGGTGAATGGCAAAAATAATCAGGTCGTACTTTTCCGATACGGTATCCTTGTATTTTAAATCAGTTTCGAAGCGCAGATTTTTCTGGAAAGTTACCTCGGCGCCCCTTTTTTCAAGTTCTTCTTTGAAAACAGTAAGGTCTTCAAATTTACGCTGGTAGGTTGCCACACCCACAAGCAAAATCTTCTTCTGTTTTTCCTTATTGATAGGCAAAAGGTTCTTCTTGTCTCTAAGCAGGGTTATGCTTTTTTCCGCCAGTTCTGTTGCCGTGTTTCTGGCAAAATCTGTAATCTCAGGTGTAAGCGCTTCCATGTCGGGAAATCCGTCCTCGAAAAGGCCCAGTTTTCTTTTGAGTTCCCAAATCCTGCTGACAGCGTCATCTAATCTTTCAATGGATACTTCCCCGTTTTCAATTGCCTTTTCCATGTTGTTGATGTAGTTGGGCGTGGTCCATAGCATCACGTCACACCCAGCTTTAAATGCCTCTATGTCTGCTTGTTCATCAGGATAATACCCTTTAAAGCCAGACATCACCAGTGCATCAGACACGATGACCCCATCAAATCCCATCTCACCCTTCAGCAGCTTCGTTAATAATTCGTAAGAAAGAGTAGCGGGTGGATACAGGCCATCAATTATTTCCTTTTGGTAAGCAGGAAGGGAAATATGGCCGGGCATAATTGCATACACCCCGGCATCTATACAACCCTGGAACGCACGTCCGCTGTATTTCCACCATTCTTCCATCGTTAGTGAATTACAGGAGGTTACCAGGTGTTGGTCGCGATAATCAACACCATCGCCGGGAAAATGCTTAAGCGTGGCAGCAAGGCCGTGGTCCTGCATGCCCCTTATAACCTGAGAAACCAAACGAACAACAGTTTCAGGATGATCACTAACTGCCCTGTGCGTTGTTGTGGGGTTAAGTGGGTTCAGCGGCAGATCCACCACGTTGGCAAAAGCCCAGGTAACCCCGGCACAGCGTGCTTCAATAGCAGTGGCTTTGCCATAATTATAAGCCAGTTCTTCAGAATCTGCCGCACCCAGTGTCATCACGTGTGGGAGGGCAGTTAAGTCAGAAATATTGCATCCTGCGCCCGATTCCATATCGTCAATATGGAAAAGGGGAATTTTTGAGGAATTCAGGTATTTTTTGTAGCGTTCTAAAAGTTTATAGGTAAAATTTTCACCATCCCTGTTCAATGAAAACATGCCACCTACCGGGTTTTTTTCCATGAATTTCTCCAGGCTCCCATGTAGTTTTATTTCTTCTTCCGGATTGGGCATATGAATAAGTGTTTGCCCGATCTTTTCCCGCAGGGTTAAATTCTTCCAGCCGTTGCTTTCAAAAATATTTGGCATTTTTTGTCTTTTTAATTATTAGCATTACAAATATCTATTATACAAACTGATATAAACATCATTATTGTTTCATTCTACTCAACAACAAGATTATCTTCCAGGGTACTCTTTGATTCGGGTTTAAAGGCTTGATTATATGCGACTGTTTTTTTCGTGAGGTACCTGATCAACCCGTATGAGATAAATTGCATAATTCCTAAGACTAAGAATATATAGCGTAACGCTGAATCTATAGATGCCCCTGTTGCAAGCATGATAAGCATTGTTGTTCCCCCGATAGCTCTTCCTAAATTGATAAATAATTCCGTATCAAGCATATATGAATATTCGCTCTTTTTTTCCCTGGCTGAAACAGCCTCGATAACCGACCACCAGGTAGCCCTGTATGCGCTGTGAATAAGCGGATCGGCAATGATCTGAAAAGCTTTTAACCCCAGAACTCCGATGATAGAGTACTCGATACCTAATATTGCCCCGCCAACTGTTATGGAAATAACCCCGGCTAACATTATTTTAGGTCTGTGTTCCGGTTTGGCCTTTTTACTCACGATATACACAACCAGGGCAGAGAATATGGTACTCATGCTTTCTATTAATCCAAGTGCGCTCTCTCCGCCAACCACGTTCAGTATAAGCAATGCCATCAGCATGTAGATTCCTGTTTCCACAGAACCCACCACGAGAGAAAGCAATCGTTGGTAATTCCAGAGCCTGTGGAAACGGAAATAGAAAAATCTCGCGACAGGTGGACTTTTATAACCGGTTCTTCGGATTATGAACCATGTAGAGAACATCATGAGTAATGAGATGGCCATACCAACCTTGTATACTATTTCTTTATTGTACCACCCTGTTTTTTCACCTAAACCAATGATGATAAAACCGAATAACATGGGAGTTATAAAATTGCTCGTGATAATGATAAATTGTTCCAGGCCGGCAAAAAAGTTTCGGTTTTCGTCATTGGTAGCCAGGTATGAAAGAAAATTCCGGCATGAATAATACATCCCTGTTCCAATACCGAAAACAATGCCATACCAGACAATACTGGACATTTGAATATCAACCACGTAAACGATGAGAGCCATGGGCAGCACGCTCAATATTAGTCCCAGGTAAAAAAGGACCTTAATTGTCATCCTTCTCAGCAAAAAACCATTAATGAAATATCCGATGTAATTGCCTGCAAAGGCACCAAGCGTGTAAATAATGTTTATTTTGACATTTTTTTCTGCTCCCCAAAGATAAGCCTGGATGAATGTCATGATAATCGGAAAAACCAGGTGATAGATAAGGTTAAGTCTTAACAGGTCTTTCGCGTCACTGTTAAATCTTTCAAAGGCGGATGACTGCTTCCGGAGAAATGCTTTTATCATGATTGAGAATTAGATTATTAATCGGGTTTAGTACATATCGCAAATATCGACCTTGTAGATATATTTTGTCATCATTATTGTTTCAAACATTATAACTAATAACTCATCTCAGGGATGAAAATGAGCAAAGAAGCTGATTTTTCTGCTATAAAGATTTCGTTTATTATTGCGGTGTAGTATTATTCTTAAAATTACGATTCTTGTGACAATAAGTAATTGTACCAATTATGCTAAATAATCCAGACGATATATTCAACGATCAATTAGCCATATCGGAGAGAATAGAATTACTCCTGTCTTTGTTAACCCCGGAAGAAAAGGTTTCGCAAATGTGCCACCAGTCACCTGGCATTCCGAGGTTAGGTATTGAAGAGTACAATTGGTGGAACGAATGTTTACATGGAGTTGCCAGGGCAGGGATAGCCACGGTTTTTCCTCAGGCAATAGGCCTTGCAGCAACATTTGATGAGGATTTATTATACAGGGTGAGCAATGCCATTTCAGATGAGGCAAGGGCAAAACATCATGATTTCGCCCGTAAAAACAGAAGGGAAATTTACCAGGGATTAACATACTGGACGCCTAATATCAATATTTTCAGGGATCCCAGGTGGGGGAGAGGACAGGAAACCTATGGTGAAGATCCGGTATTGACCGGTAAATTAGCTGTGCAATTCGTGAAAGGTTTGCAGGGTAACGATGAGAAATATCTTAAACTTGTTGCAACTCCTAAACATTTTGCTGTTCATTCAGGCCCTGAATCGTCAAGACACGAATTTGATGTACATCCTTCAAAAAGAGATTTATACGAAACATATTTCCCCGCTTTTGAAGCTTGTGTCAAGGAAGCCAATGCAAGGTCGGTAATGGGCGCTTATAACAGGCTTTATGGCGAAGCTTGCTGCGCCAGTCCGTTTTTGCTGTCAAAGAAGTTACGAGAGGAGTGGGGGTTTGAAGGTTACACGGTATCAGATTGCATGGCTCTGATGGACATTTATGCCCATCATAAAATTGTGAAATCGCCTGCCGAGGCTGCTGCACTGGCCATTAGATCCGGTTTGGATCTTAATTGTGGTGGGGTTTATTGCGATCTGGTTGAAGCTTTAAATTCAGGACTAGTCTCTGAAGATGAAATAAATACCGCTTTAGGAAGATTGTTCAGGGCGAGGTTTCAGTTGGGCATGTTCGATAGAAATGATACGAATCCTTACGGGAAAATACCTAAATCTGTTGTCGATTGTGATCATCATAAAGATTTAGCCCTTGAATCGGCGCTTAAATCCATTGTTTTACTAAAAAACAAGGACAACATACTGCCTTTGAAAAAAGATTACAAACGCATTGCAGTAATAGGGCCATACGCCGCTGACGAAGAAGTATGCCTTGGTAATTATCATGGGACCCCCTCGAAAACAATAACTCTTTTCGAGGGAATAAAGCAATCTGTCGCTGGAGATTGTGAAGTTGTTTATGAACAAGGTTGTCCGGTTGCAAAGGGACTTTCTTCTTTAGTACCTGTTCCTGCTGATGTTCTTTATGCCGATAAGGACAAAAAGGAAAAAGGTCTGAGGATGCAGGTGTACGAAAATACTGGTTTTGAAGGTAATCCGGTGTTAGTTAAGAAGGTGAAAGAGTTAAATTATAATTGCAGTGAGAAGTACAATATTTCTCCTCTCGAGAAAGCAAAAACAGGTATTAGATGGGAGGGTTATATTGTTCCGCCCAAAACGGGTAGCTATGAGTTAGGAGTTGATGGGATGTATTCCGTGAGATTCTGGTTCGAAGGTACCATGATGGAAGATTTTTCTAATATTTATGAGCCGGAAAAGGTCTATTTCACATTCGAGCTTGAAGCGGGGAAAGCATATCATGTTAAAATTGAAATGTATGCTCCCCCGGGAGATGTACATAAGCAGCAGCTTATTTGGACTGTACCTGATCCCGATATGGAAGCCAGGGCTTTGGAAACAGTTAAAAATTCTGATCTGGTTATCCTGAACCTGGGTCTTTCGGCAATGCTTGAAGGAGAGGAGCACAGGGTACATATCGATGGTTTCAACAAAGGTGACCGGGAACATCTTGATTTACCTGATGTGCAGGAAAGCTTTTTAAGAAAGATACATGAAACAGGAAAACCTGTGGTTTTAATCCTTTATAGCGGCAGTGCATTGTCAGTGAATTTTGCCCAGGAGCATCTACAGGGTATTCTCCTCGCCTGGTATCCCGGGCAGGCCGCCGGTAAAGCAATTGCCGATATTCTTTTTGGTAAAGTCTGTCCATCGGGAAAATTACCGCTTACTTTTTATAAGTCTGTAAATGATTTACCTTCTTTTGAAGATTATTCAATGGAAAACAGGACTTACCGGTTTTTTAGAAACGAGCCACTCTATCCTTTTGGTTTCGGTTTAAGCTATTCATCTTTTTCATATTCAGACATTACATTAGATAAAGAAAAAATAGTCACGGGTGAAACAATACATGCCAGTATTGTGGTAAAAAACAGAGGTAAAACAGAAGCAGAAGAGGTAATTCAGCTTTACATAAAAGATCTGGAAGCTTCTGTTCGTGTACCGGTTTGTTCTTTGAAAGCTTTTCAGAGAGTTAGACTTAAGCCGGGTGAAGAAAACCAAGTACATTTCACCATTTCACCTAAGATGATGGAGATTTATGATGATGATGGAAACGGGTTTATTGAATCAGGATCCTTTAAAGTATTTATAGGTTCATGCCCCCCTATTGAAAGATGTATTTCTTTAGGTGCTGATAAATGGGCTGAGAAAAGTTTTCATGTGAATTAATTATCATCATAAAAGGTTTTATCATTTCTTGTCGATCGTATAATCACCTTTGTTTTATTAAAATATTCTCCTTCTTTTACAACAAGCAACTGATACTCGGGAACAGGGATAAAACACAATAATTGCAACATTAGAAATAGAATGTGAGACTATTGTGCTATTCAGGCCTCTTATGGGTATCCACTATGGTGAGATAAGTCTGTTAATGAATGATTGAGAGTGCACCAGGTTTTTCTTCTGAGAATTGTATAATTGCCAGGCAGATCAATCTATCTACATATCTTTTTCTCACAAAATAAAAGTCTGAAACATTAGTACTAGTAAATGATATTATTATGATAGAGTGAGGATTTAATAATTTGCACTTTAACCGTTTGGAATTTGATGATTTGAAAATCCTCAAATGTCAAATTATTACTATTTGAAATCTTAATCTATACGATATGATTGGGAGTTTTATCAGAAAGGAAATAGCCGCGTTCAATGTGTTTAACGCTGACGCGAAAAAGCTGATAATAATAAACTTAATATATGCACTTGCTTTTCCGTTCATCATTATTTTTGGTTCGGCATTTATCATGCGTGTAACAGATGGTAATAATACCATGGCGATTATATATAACTGGGGTTTTTTTCTCGGTCTTATCGTGGGATATTTTATTAATGGAAAGCTACTAAAAAACAAATTTGATATCAGGAAAATATTCACTATTGGAATTTTCTTAACCGTAATCCCTTTAAGTTTGCTGATGTTTTTCGGCAAAAATGCCGGATACTTTGTAATTATTTACGGCCTGGCTGTTGGCACGGGAAATGGCATATACTGGTCGTGCCGTAATTTTGTAACTTATCTTGTCACAAATGAAAAAAACAGGAATTTTTTCGCGAGTATTGAGCAATTCATTATTATTTTTTGTAATGCGCTTATTCCTCTTTTGTTCGGCACCTTTATTCTTGGCAGTAGTCCAGATCAGGAGTTTAAAATGACAGCATATAAATACACATCAGCTGTTATGGTAATCGTTTCTTTCATTGCGGGCGTTCTTATACTGAAAAGTAATTTTAAAACTCCACGAATTAAGAAATTTGTATATTTTAAATTTGGGAAAATCTGGAATTATCAACGCTATCTGACTTTTACCGTGGGAATGGTTGAGGCGGGTTTCATGGTTTTAATGACCCTCCTCATACTTAATGTTGCGGGGGATGAATCAGTACTGGGTAAAATTGAGTTTTTTACCGCCATTGTTTCGGTGATTTCCATTTATATAGTTGGTCGTATTGCCAAGCCGGAACACAGGGGTAAAATAATGTTGGCCGGAGCGATAAGCCTAATTATTGGTGGTACATTCCTGGCATTTACCATTTCTAATAATGAATTGCTTTTCGATTTTCTTGCCGTTTCGTTCCTCGGTGTTATTGTCATGAAAATAGGTCAGGTTATTGCCGATCCGATGGTGCACAGTGCCTTTCGGGCTACCTTCCTTTCCAGTATTGAAAAAGCTACCAATGAAGAGAAAAAGGAAAGTTATTCCTTCATCATGGACAATGAGTATTTCATGAACGGGGGCCGAATATTTGGGGGATTTGTTTTCCTTAGTCTTACTTTTTTAATTGATGATATGGGGGCATTGCGGTATACCTTTATAATTCTTGCTCTTATTCAGCTTATCTCGGCTTATCTCGTTTCAAAACTTGGAAAAATGGGTAAAACTGCCGGTGATATAGAACCTGAATTTACCGAAATCCCTGCTTCAATTACGGAGATTAATACACCTTTGGATGAGGAACCGGATACCATCTGATGTTTTTAATTTTTTAAACGACTAACTAATGGATAGAAACAATGTAAAAAGCTATTTCGATTTTAATGATGAAAGCAGAGAAATAAGTATTAAAAGATATGATACACCAACCCCATGGATTAACTATCTTTCGAATGGAACATTTCACACAATGCTATCCCAGGCTGGAGGTGGTTTGGCTTTTTACAGGTCGCCGCAGATCTGGAGAATAAACAGGTACAGGTTCTACCATTTGCCTACTGACAGGTCCGGTTTTTATTTTTACATCAGAGATAAAAAAGACGGGAATTACTGGACCCCGACATCAGAACCTGTTCTTAATAAGCCGGATCAGTGGAAGGCTGTTCATGGAATGGGATATACCTGCTTTGAGGCAAAAAAAGATGGTTTGCTTGCCAATCTCAGGTATTTTGTAGGTCCTTTCGAGAATTCACTTATCTGGAACCTTCGGCTTAAAAATGATAGTAATACTGCAAAAGAACTGGATTTGTTTTCTTTTGTTGAATTCGGTATGATGGAATACCTGCGGGAAGTATCATGGGTTTGTTACATGAAACACCAAATGAATATTGATTTTAAAAAAGGAACAGAGGCGTTAATATTCAAATATGGAGTGGAAACTCAGCCCAAACCGGAAGAAACTCCGCTTGTTTACCTGGCCGCCGATTACCCCTTAAAAGGTTTTGATGGCGACAGGGATGAGTTTATCGGCACTTATCGTTCTGAGTCAAATCCTTATGTTCTTGATAACGGTGATTGTACCGGCTCAACACTTTTCGGAGGGGATCCCTGTGGCGCCCTCCAAATGGAGGTAAAACTTCAACCCGGTGAAGAAAAAACGATCAATGTTTTCCTTGGTACTGGCTTAAAAGAAGAAGACATTGCAGAATCATTGAATAACAGCAGAAAAGCTGATTTTATTGAAAGTTCATTTAAGGAGCTCACCAAAAACTGGGATCAATATCTTTCAGGATTTTCCTGCAATTTGCCTGATGAAGATGCACAAAGAGAAATCAATATCTGGAACCCTTACCAGGTACAACGGAACTTTCAGTTTTCCAGGAATATCAGTTTTTATGCCACAGGAACATTCAGGGGGGTAGGATTCCGCGATACCTCCCAGGACGTTTTGGCCCAAACCCCGCTGATCCTGAATGAGGCAAAAGATAAAATCCGCCTTCTCCTCAAGGAACAATACAAAGATGGTCATGTAAACCATTATTTTTTCCCGGTCGAGGGTTGGGATCCTGTCACCAGCGTGCATTCCGATGATCACCTGTGGCCCGTCCTTGCCGTTTGGAATGCCATTGTAGAGGAAGGAAAACCGGATTTTCTAAAGGAAGAAATTTCTTTCTATGATGAAGGAAAAGCTTCTGTATATGAACACCTGAAGCGAGCAGTTGATTTTACCATGAATAACATTGGAGAAAGAGGCCTGCCACTGATGCTTCGTTCCGACTGGAACGATCAGATGTTCAAGGTATGCCGGCAAGGTAAAGGAGAAAGCTTCTGGACTTCCATGCTCCTTGGCGTTACACTGCCAAAATTAAAAGAACTCGCATTGTTACTAGGTAATAAAAAAGATGCTGATTACTATGATGGTATCTATAACGAACAGAAGGAACTTGTTAATACCATAGGCTGGGACGGTGAATGGTATCGCCGGGCGATCATGGATAGTGGGTTATACCTGGGCACCAAAGACAATCCGGAAGCAAAAATCTGGCTGAATGCCCAATCATGGGCAATTTTATCTGGCTATGCTTCAGAAGAAAGAGGAAAACAAGCTATGGATATCGTAAAGAAATACCTTGACTCCGACCTTGGCATAAAACTTATCCACCCATCCATAACTACTTTCCCTGATCCCAAAGATCCGCTTACAAATTACAACAAGGGAACCGGAGAAAACGCGTCAGTTTTTTGTCATGCCAACACGTGGGCAATTATTGCTGAATGCATGTTGGGCCGGGGTGATCAAGCCTGGAAGTATTACCGTCAGCTAGTACCGAAAGTAGCAATGGAAAAAGCCGGGCCGTGGAGATATAAAGCTGAACCTTACGCCTATGTCTCTAATCTGTTCGGACCGGAATCTGATAAATTCGGACTTGCAAATGTTTCGTGGCTTACGGGTACTGCTTCCTGGATGTATGTGGTGGCTACCCAATATATTCTGGGCATCCGGCCCACCTGGGAAGGATTGGAAATCGATCCCTGTTTACCATCAGACTGGACAGAATTAAAGGTAAAACGCGTTTTCAGGGATTGCATTTTGGATATTGATATTCAAAAGGAAAAAGGTAGATGCAAGGGAGTGCAAAAAATTGTAATCGATGGTAAAGATATTGAAGGAAATGTTATTCCTGCAGCACTATGCAACGATAAAAAAATTAACGTACTCGTAAAAATGTAATAGCTATGAAAAATCTAACAGCATTCTATTCAGTTTTTGTATTCGCAGGGGCCATTGCTCTTACAGCTTGCCAGCAGCAAGAAAAGCGGTCAGATAATATGCAAAATGATTATAAAAACCTTATTGTTATTAAACTGGATGAACATCGTCATGATCAATTTGGTTACATGAATCATCCTGTAGTAAAAACACCTAACATTGATCGACTGGCCGCGGAAGCCAATGTTTTTACAAATGAATACACGGTATCGCCCTTATGTACGCCCAGCCGCGCAAGTTTTTTCACGGGTAAATACACCATGCAACACGGCTGTAAGTTCGTGGATATGCCAAATCATATGACTCCTGATCAATGGTCATATATTGAAACACTTAAAGATGCCGGTTATGTGATTGGCCTGGCAGGAAAAAATCATTGTTTCAATGATGAATACATGGAAAAATATTTTGATTATCGCGAGGAATACGGCCATTTTGGAAAAATGTATGGTACTTTCATTAAGAAAGACAGTGCAATATATGAATATCGTCATACGGAAAAAAGACCGGATTTTAAACCATCTGCTCCCGACCATGAAGGAGCCATATTAAGTGAAGGTTTGATTGAAGGCCCAATGCCATTTGAAGAGGAAGAAGCCATGACCTACCGTATCGCTGAAGATGGCCTTCGCTTCCTTGAAGAAAATCAAGACAAACCCTTTTTCCTTCACTACTCATTTCCTGATCCTCACTGGCCCAACGTGGTTACGGAACCTTACTATTCCATGTATAATCCCGATAGTCTTGAACTGGAAGGACTGGATATTGACTGGTCAACACACCCGTTTGCTCATTACGTACAATCAGTATCGCAAGGGTATGATAAATACACGGTTGATGAACGGAAAAGAATCCTGGCTACTATGTATGGGCAGGTTACCTTTTGCGATAAAGCGATTGGTATGCTGATGGATAAATTAAAAGAGCTGGGATTGTATGAAAATACAGTGGTGGTGTTCACAGTTGACCATGGTAATTTTGGCGGGAGGTACGGGTTAATTGGCAAAACAAAAGCCTTTTATGATGTCCTTGTAAGGATCCCGCTTATTGTTCATCTTCCGGGTATTGAAGGGGGGAATGTTTATCATGCACAAATTGAAAACATTGATGTAATGCCGACAGTCATGGAATACATGGGCTTTGAAGAGCAGGAAGGTGTTAAGGGAAAATCATTTATGGGTATTTTAAACGGGACAAGCGAAGATCATCACCGGGATGTTGTTTTTTGCGAGGTTGGATTGCCGGAATCCCCTCCTGATCCAATGAGTTTTGAGGATTTTGAACCATTCCGTCAAAAAAGAATTGAAGAAGATGGCACTTCATGGTTTTTGGATTACACGGTAAATGGGAGATCTGCCATGGTTAAAAAAGATGGGTGGAAATACTGTTTTTATACCAACGATATGGAAGAATTATATAATTGTAGTGAAGATCCCCTGGAATTAACCAATCTTGCCCTCGATCCCGGTTCAAAGGGTAAATTGAAGGAAATGAGAGATCTTTGGAAAGAACAGGTCTTGCTGAATTCAATTTCTGAACCCTTTTAATAATAGTGATCCAGCTTCTACATAGCGTTTTTTTTTGATACTATTTATGCACACTGTTTGAAACAAGATCGACTGAAAATCATTCTAAAACCATCATAAAAAATAATTATGTGTGATAAATTAAGTGATTTTAAAAAAACAATCAACCACCGCCAGCCTGATAAACTGGTGGTAGATTTTGGATCATCTGCAGTTACAGGGATACATGCGCTTGCTGTGGAACGATTAAGGGAGTATTATGGACTTGAAAAAAAACCGGTAAGAATTATCGAGCCTTTTCAAATGCTCGGTGAGGTGGAAGAGGATTTGGCTGAGATCCTGCAATCGAATGTAACCGGAGTCTGGGGAAAGGATAGCATGTTCGGCTTTTATAATCATGCGCCCTTTAAGCCATTTCTGACTCCCTGGGGACAGGAAGTTCTAGTCCCTGAAGATTTCAAGGTAAAGCAAAATGAAAAGGGAGATTTCCTAATATTTCCCCAGGGGGATACTTCGGTCTTACCATCGGCAAAAATGCCATCAGAGGGTTATTTTTTTGATGCTGAAATACGGCAGGAGCCGATAATTGAAGAGGAGCTTAATCCCGAAGATAATCTGGAGGAATTTGGTCTGGTTTCAGATGAAGACATACAATTCTGGAAAAAGGCCTCTGAGAAAGAGAGGAAAACGGGGAAGGCTGTAATGGCTGCTTTAGGAGGCACTGCTTTGGGCGACATTGCACTGGTTCCGGGACTACAGTTGACCCACCCCAAAGGGATCCGGGATGTAGCGGAGTGGTACATGAGTATAGTAATGCGTCCGGATTACATCAAAACGGTTTTTGCAGAGCAAATTGATATCGCTCTTGAAAATTTTAAACGGTTCCATGAAGCTTTCGGTGAAAACATTGATGTTGTGTTCATGTGCGGCACCGACTTTGGAACACAGGATTCTACATTTTGTGGTCCCGAACAATTCAAGGATATTTGGCTGCCCTATTACAGGAAAATTAATAATTGGATTCATGAGAATACCCACTGGAAAACCTTCAAACACTCCTGTGGAGCTGTAGAATCTTTTATGCCCCTGTTTATTGAGGCGGGATTCGATATTATTAATCCGGTACAGATTAATGCTGCAGGTATGGATCCGGTAAAATTAAAAGAAAAATACGGTAAAGATCTTGTCTTTTGGGGAGGGGGTGCAGACACCCAGAAAGTTCTTCCCTATGCAAAACCGGAGACAGTGAGGGAGGAGACACTTCGTTTGTGTGAGATTTTTGGAAAAAACGGCGGTTTTGTTTTTAATACCGTTCATAATATTCAGGCCAATGTTCCTGTAGAAAATCTGGTGGCGATGATTGAGGCCATCCGGGAATTTAATAAATAGCACGAAGCTGTTCGCAGGTAATAATCTAAATTTATAAAATGGACTCCAGGGAAAGGTTTTATGCAACAATCAATCGTGAATATGCAGACAGACCTGCATCCTGGATGGGACTTCCCGATGAAAAGGCCATTCCCAAACTCCTTGATCACTTCGGGGTCAGCTCTGTTGAGGCAATGAAAACCGTTATTAATGATGACATCTGGCCGGTTGAAGTGCCTTTTGATCTTCCCCCAAATTATCATATCGCCGGCTCGCTGAATTTTGCCAAGAAAAGTACCGATGGTAAAAACGACGAACGCACCCTCACTGCCCCCGGTTTTTTCGAAGATTTCAACTCGCCGAAAGATATAGAAAAGTTTCCCTGGCCCAACCCTGAAAAGTACCTCAACCGGGAAATTGCCCTTGCAAGAGTCAAAGAAATACCTTCTGATAAAATCAGGATGGGAATGCTCTGGTCTGCCCATTTTCAGGATGCCTGCTCAGCCTTTGGAATGGAAAATGCATTGATGGCAATGCTATTGAACCCTGAAATGTTTTCAGCTGTCATTGGAAGGATTGTCGATTTTTATTTAAAAGCAAACGAGATTTTTTACGAAGCAACCAAAGGATACATGGATGCAGTATTGATAGGCAATGATTTCGGCTCTCAAACGGGCCTGATGGTGGAACCTTCGCTATTAAATGAGTTTGTGTTTCCCGGTACCCAGCGATTGGTTGAACAGGCCAAATCCTATGGACTGACCGTTATACACCACTCCTGCGGCTCTGTTTTCGATATTATTGATGATCTCATTAATATCGGGGTGGATTGCATTCATCCGATCCAGGCCCTTGCAAAAAGCATGGAGCCTGCTCGATTGAAGGAATGTTTTGGAGACCGGGTTTCTTTTTGCGGCGGAGTGGATGCACAGGAACTCCTTGTGAACGGTACCGCCGAACAGGTGCGACAGAAAGTTAAGGAATTAATTGAACTGTTTCCAACCGGTTTGATTATCTCCCCAAGTCATGAAGCCATTCTTCCGGACATACCCCCCTCCAATATTGAGGCGCTTTTTGATTATATTTAATAAAATCAATGAAAGACCAAATAGAATCTATGTATTTAAAACCGGACGAGAAATTTTGTTATTACACGGGTAACAACAACCCGGAGATTGCAAAATCGCTTGGTATTGACAAGTGGGACTGGACGCCCCGTAAATCATATTTTCACAATGGCCTGTTTGGTCTTACCCATACACTACCTCTCGCTTTGGGGTGTAAAAAAATATCTACCTCCGATGGCAAAGAATGGATCTCCCCTTTGATTAAAAAGGCAGAAGATGTAGATAAAATTGAAATTACAGATGTATCTCGCGGACGCACAGGCGAAATATTGGAGCTTGCAGAAAAATTGATGAAAGAACATCCTGAAGAAGTGGCCATCCGTTTTCCTGACATTCAATCGCCACTTGGGGTGGCAGAACTCATGTGGGACGAAAGTTTTTATGAAAACCTGCTGCTTTACCCTGATGAAATTCATACGCTGCTTGAAAAAATTACTGCCTTTACTATTTCTTATGTTAAAGAGCTGCAAAAAATTCTTGGTAACCGTGCCAACCCCTGCTGTTTCCCGCATATTTATGCCATGCCAGAAGGGTATTACATTGCAGATGACACCAACTCCATGGTATCGCCCGAAATGCACCTTGAATATTCGGTGGACTACATTAATAAAATTACCGATGAAGTCGGCCCCGTGTATTATCATTCCTGCACCTGGCTAAAACAGTACTATGAAAACATCAAAAAAATAAAGAATGCCAAAGCCAAAAACTGGAGCATTATAGTGAGCGATGATCCTGCAGAAATAATTAAAGAGTTTAGCGGGCATATCTTATTGGCGCCCCACATTCATGTAAACATGCATATTGAAGGTAACCTTAAGCGTTTTGGTATACACTCCGAATATGATGTGGTTAAATATTTGTTAGACAGTATGGAGGATAATACAACATTGTATTTGCATTTATACGATGATTTGTTAGCCGATAAAGAAAAAGCAATAAATATATACAAACTATTAGACAGCTATGGATATTCACCAAAGGCAAATGGTTTTTAATCAATAAACAAGATTATAAATGAAAACAAAATTCATATTGGCTTTCATATTATTTTCAATTGCTACAATTAATTTACAGGCCACCGATTATTACATCTCAAACGATGGAGATGACAACCACAAGGGCACTTCACCCAATACAGCCTTCAGAACCCTTGAACGGATCAATAAACTCAACCTACGCCCGGGGGATAATGTGTATTTCAGGTCGGGGGACGTTTTTACCGGAACATTGATCATAAAACAACAAGGGAGCAAAAAAGCCCCAATACAAATCACTTCTTATGGCGAGGGTGAAAAACCATTGATAACCGGTGGGGTATCAATTAATAATTTCAACCTGGAAGGAAATATTGCAAGCACCGGGTTTAATAAAAAAATCGAGTACCTATACTACCAGAATACCTTGTTGACCAAGGCACGTTACCCAAATTCGGGTTTTTTGAAAATGGACGACGGAGGTACTGACTACCTTATGGATTTCGACCTTCCTTTTACTGACAGCCAGCTTTCGGGCACCACGGTAAGAATGAGGATAAACGATTGGCAATTCGAGTATCGTGAAGTTGTATCATATCAGGACTACAAGTTGAAATTTGATTCAATATTGTTCAA
>CAZIIV010000050.1:0-17779 GCA_964539365.1 uncultured Desulfobacteraceae bacterium
CCTTGAATTTGAACTTTTTACGAAACCGTCAAGGTAAGACATAGGTAAAAAAAAATATTCGCCGCCAGGACACAAAGGATAAATTTATTAAACTTTCTTGGTGGCTTGGTGGCAATAAAAAAAAGTTTTGTCAAATGGATCTTACTAACAAAAATATTCTCATTGTGGGCCTCGGCCTATCAGGAATTGCAGCGGCACGGTTCGCCAAACAAAAAGGCGCCTTTGTCACGGTAACGGATATGGCCGGTGAAAAAGAACTGGGCGTTCATGCCGCCATGGCCCATCAACTGGGGGTCATGATGGAATTCGGGAAGCATGATATTGAAACCTTTGAACGCGCTGATCTTATCGTGTTAAGCCCCGGCGTTCCCCACACCATTCCGCCCCTACGGCGGGCCATGGCAAAAGGGATTCCCATAGTCGGAGAATTCGAACTTGCTTCAAGATATATCCGGGAACCGGTTATTGCCGTATCCGGAACCAACGGCAAGACCACAACCACCACGCTTTTGGGCAGCATGCTTGAAAATTCGGGGCTTAAAGTCTTTGTAGGCGGCAATATCGGCAACCCGTTAATCGATTACGCGGACAAAACAGGAACCGCAGATATGGTTGTGGCTGAAGTCAGCAGTTTCCAGCTCGATACCATACAGACCTTCCGGCCGCATGTGGGGGTTCTGCTAAATATCACCGAGGATCATCTGGACCGATATTCGGATTTTAAATCCTATGCCCGGTCAAAAGGCCGGCTTTTTGAAAATCAGAAACGCAGCGACAGCGCAGTATTAAACGGATCTGATCCCATCATCAGTTCGGTGACCAAAAACCTACACGCCCGAAAACTCCTCTTCCGTCATCAGGAGAATTCTCGGGTTAAAGACAGGGCATCTGCGCTTATCCGCCGGGGGGGTCTGTCAACTCCTGCCGACATAACCATTCATATGAAAGACCACCAAAAAATATCTCTGCACCTTTCCGGAATATACTTTCCGGGCCGGCACAATCTTGAAAATGCCGCCGCGGCATCATTGGCGGCGCTTGCCGTTGGCGGGACCCCCGAAGGTGTGCAATCCGCTCTCAACGATTTTAAGGGGCTTCCCCATCGCATAGAATATATCAAAACCATAGACCATGTGCGTTTTTTCAACGATTCAAAGGCAACAAATGTGAATGCGGTCATCAGAGCGCTTGAAACCTTCGAAGAACCCATCGTGCTTATCATGGGCGGCCGTGATAAGGGAGGAGATTTTCGCAAACTTTCGGAACCGATTCGACAACACGTTAAAAAACTGATCCTCATGGGAGAAGCAAAGCATAAAATAAAATCTGTTCTCAAGGACGCTTGCAGAGAAGGATTGGAAACCGTATCGTCAATGGAAACCGCGGTAATTTCGGCATATCATACGGCATCGCCCGGTGATATCGTGCTGTTGTCTCCGGCCTGCTCAAGCTTTGACATGTATAGCGGTTATGCTGAACGCGGAGAAGATTTTCGCCGGGTGATCGGCAAGCTTAAAACAATCAAAAGAAAAAAAGCATGACCAAAACGGATCAAAATAGCCGGAAGATCGGCGTACAGTGCTTGTATTATGATGTCAGGCTGTTGTTCCCGGTCCTTTTCCTGGTGGGGATAGGGATTGTAATGGTCTATAGCGCAAGTTCCGCCCTGGCCCTTAAAAAATTCGGAAGCGAGTATTATTTTTTAAAAAAACAATTGCTTTCCGCTCTATTGGGAATCGTCGCTCTAATAATTTGCAGCCGTTTCCCCTACCGGTTTTTTCGTTCTTTGACATATCCCCTCCTTATCCTGGCTCTGATTTTTCTTGCGGCAATCCTGGTTACCGGACTCGGATACTCGGCGGGAGGGGCAAAACGGTGGTTCCGTCTGGGAAATTTTTCATTTCAACCCTCTGAATTTGCCCGTTTTGCTCTGATAATCTATCTTTCCTACTCCATGAATAAAAAAAAGGATGTGCTTAAGAATTTCTATGTGGGGTTTCTGCCGCATATTATGATGCTTTTTATGTTCACCGTTCTGATCATTTTTCAGCCGGACTTCGGTTCGGTGGTTATTCTTGGAGTTCTTACCTGGATTATGCTTTTTGTGGGCGGAGTTCGCCTTTCGTATCTAATGGCGTCATTGGTTTTGATACTCCCCTCCGCATATTTTTTTATGATCAGTGCGGATTATCGCCTAAAACGGATTACGAGTTTTCTGGATCCGTGGCAGCATTCCACAAACGACGGCTATCAGATTGTACATTCTCTCATGGCGTTCGGCACCGGAGGCATATGGGGCGCAGGTATCGGCAACGGATATCAAAAGCTGTTTTACCTTCCTGAACCCCATACCGATTTTATCTTTTCGGTCATCGGAGAGGAACTGGGCTTGTGGGGGGTCTTGATTATTTTGGGCCTTTATATACTGATTCTTTGGAGGGGGATCTCTATCGCCTCAAATTGTGGGGAGTCTTTCGGATCGTTTCTATCAATCGGGCTGACAACGGCAATCGGCCTTCAGGTTTGCGTTAACATGGGAGTTGCCCTCGGACTCCTGCCGACCAAGGGACTTACCCTCCCTTTTTTGAGTTACGGCGGCACCTCTCTGTTATTAAATATGGCCTACATCGGAATACTGA
This sequence comes from uncultured Desulfobacteraceae bacterium, assembly GCA_964539365.1. Lineage (GTDB taxonomy): Bacteria > Desulfobacterota > Desulfobacteria > Desulfobacterales > UBA11574 > S5133MH16. The sequence goes on from CAZIIV010000050.1 coordinate 2,640, forward strand.
TGAATATCGGAACCGCTAAAAAAGTGCTTAAAAAGCCTAAAAGTTCCAAAACCTAACTCGTAATGAATTCTATCTTTTAACCATTTATCACGGATTGAAAGGAGTTCAAACCACAAACGGCAAATAGAACTTAGGGGCTTCGCCCCAATTGGAATAGTGGAATAATGGAGTAATGGAATAATGGGTTTGAAGGAGTTTTTTACAATTATAATGTTTTACTTCCGCCTTTATCCCCAATATTCCAGCATTCCAGCATTCCATTCTTCCATCCTAACGACACAAACAGGTTGCCATTAAAACCTTTATTTTCAATAAGTTGTTGAATTTTCGAGGCGTACAATTATGGCGCAGAACCTTAAAAAAGAAGACATGGCAAGAGACGTTGGCTCATTCGGGAAGTTTTCGGCTTGCCTGCGCATTGTCATCGCCGGCGGAGGAACCGGCGGCCATCTTTTTCCAGGCATTGCCCTGGCTCAAGAATTTACGGCCAGTAATCCGAACAACAGACTCTTATTTGTCGGTACGGGCAAGCCCTTTGAAACCACAGCGTTGTCAAAAGCGGGGTTCGCCCATAAAAGTATTACCTCTGAAGGAATCAAGGGTCGAGGAATTTTGAACCAGACCAAGTCCGTTCTGAAAATACCCAAGGGGATACTTGAGTCTGTCATGATCCTGAAACAGTTCAGGCCGGATCTGGTCGTTGGTGTGGGAGGATATTCCGCAGGTCCTCTGGTTGCCGGAGCATGGCTTCTGGGTATTAAAATAGTTCTTCATGAGCAAAATATTCTGTCGGGAATTACAAACCGGATGTTATCCCGTCTTGCGGACCGGATATATGTTTCGTTTGATGATATTCCCGCCGGGTTTAACCCCAAAAAAGTTCTTTATACCGGAAACCCTGTACGCAGAGAAATCCTGCAATTTCCATCCAATCAAAAAGAAGGGGAAATTGACGATTCACCGCAACCAAGAAGGTTTACCATCCTGATATTGGGAGGAAGTCAGGGCGCACACAGCATAAACATGGCTGTTTTGGACGCCATTGATAAGATCAAAGATAAAGCCAAATTTTTCTTTTTACACCAGACCGGACTCAAGGATGAAACCAGAGTGAAAACCGAATACGAGCGGTATGGAGTGTCATTCAAAGTTCAAGCGTTTTTTACTGATATGGCCCGGCAGTATCACAATGCCGATCTTGTCATATGCCGGGCGGGAGCCACAACAGTAGCAGAAATCAAAGCGGTTGGAAAGGGAGCTATTTTCATCCCGTTTCCGTTTGCTGCGGATAATCACCAGGTTTTAAACGCCCGTTCTCTGGAAAACGCCGGTGCCGCCGAAATGATCCTTGAGAAAGATCTTAACGGCAACGCCCTTGCCGAGCGAATTAATTTTTACGCCTCAAGCCCGGACACGCTTCGTCAGATGGCATCCCGAACAAGAGATCTGTCTCGTCCGGATGCGGCAGCAGTAATTGTTGATGACTGCTACAGACTAATTAAGTTTGAAGTGACCAAAGTGATCTAAAATGCCTAAAGTTAAGGAATATTAATAGATTATATAAAATCTGGGGCGAAGCAAGTTCTTAACTTTAGATCACTTCAAATTTTAGTTCACTTTAGTCACTTTTCCAGTTTATCCGGGCTGGGGAAAAATGGGGTAATGGAATGATGCAACAAACCAGGAGGCATTAACACACATGTTTCTTAAAAAATACCATATCCATTTTGTGGGAATCGGCGGTATTGGGATGAGCGGCATTGCCGAACTCCTCCTCAATATCGGCTACAAGGTGTCGGGATCTGACAGCAGCAGTTCATCCATTACCCGGCGACTGGAACGCCTTGGAGGGATTATATTCAAAGGACATTCCGCCGAGCAAATCCACGGGGCGGATGTTGTGGTCACCTCATCGGCCATCGGCCCGGGAAACCCGGAGGTTGTCGCCGCCGGTCAGGCGTCAATCCCGGTAATACCCAGAGCCGAAATGCTTGCCGAGCTCATGCGGCTAAAGTACAGCGTGGCCGTTGCAGGCGCCCACGGCAAAACATCGACCACATCCATCATCGCTTCCGTGCTGGGGAAAGGCGGTCTTGATCCCACGGTGGTTATCGGCGGAAAACTCAAAAGCATAGATTCCAACGCACTTCTCGGTGAAGGAGACTATATCGTGGCCGAAGCCGATGAAAGCGACGGCTCTTTTCTAAAAATGTCTCCGACCATCGCAGTGGTAACCAACATAGATCAAGAGCATCTCGATTTTTATCGGGATTTGAACGCCATCAAAGAAGTATTTTTAAACTTCATTGACAAGATACCGTTTTACGGTCTGGCGGTCCTTTGTCTGGACAATGAGCCGATCCAGGATATTATCCCGAGCATCCAAAAACGGTTTACAACTTATGGGATGAGTACTCAGGCCGATTTCCAGGCCAAAGACGTGATTTTCGATGGGCTGAAAAGCAGGTTTCACGTCTACCGTCTTGGAACTGAACTCGGAGAAATTCTTTTGAATCTTCCGGGCCTTCATAATGTTTATAACTCGCTGGCGAGCATCGCCGTGGGAATGGAGCTTGATATTTCATTTGATGTTATAAAATCGGCGCTTCAAACCGCGGAAGGCGTTCAGCGCAGACTCGAAATCAAAGGAGAAAAAAAGGGGATCACCGTTGTAGACGACTATGGTCATCATCCTACGGAAATCAAAATCACCCTGCAAGCGGCCAGGGAAAGCTGGCCCCACAGGCGGGTCGTGGTGGTGTTTCAACCCCACCGCTATACCAGAACCCAGGCGCTCTTCGATGAATTCACCCGTTCGTTTTATCAGTCGGACCTTCTGGTGGTCCTTCCCATCTATGCGGCCGGGGAACCAAAGATAAAAGGAGTGGAAGGCCGTGCCCTGTTTGAAGGAATCCGGAGTCATGGCCATAAGGAAGTTGTCTATTTTCAGGATTTCGAAACAGCGGTATCCCATCTGATAAAAATTCTGAATCCTGAAGATATTCTTCTTACCCTGGGCGCAGGAGATGTTTGGAAAGTCGGGGAGATGGTATTGAAAGAACTGTGAGCAGGTTTCAGGTGTCAGGTTTCAGGTGTCAGCGCCTTTATCCATTATTCCTGACACCTGAAACCTGACACCTTCAGAATGGAAGACATGGAACAAAAATAAGATTATGCCCCTTGATTCTGATTCAATAAAATGGCTTAAAAGCCGTTTCGGCAATACCGTCAAATTTGACGAGCCCATGTCAAAACATACATCGTTGCGTGTGGGCGGCCCGGCTCAAGCTTTTGTGGCTCCGGAAAACATTGAAGCCTTAAAAGACCTTGTAACATGGTCATGGCAAAGAAAAATCCCTTATCTCATATTGGGCAACGGCACGAATCTGCTGGTCAAAGACAGAGGCATAACCGGAGTTGTAATCGTCTTGACGCAGTGTCTTAATACCATCTCTCAAACAGATCGGAACACCCATGGGATTATCATTACCGCAATGGCAGGCGCCCGTATGAAAACACTGTGTTCCTTTGCCCTGAAGCGGGGACTTGAAGGGATGAATTTTGCCCTGGGCATTCCGGGTTCGGTTGGGGGAGGAATCATGATGAATGCAGGTACATCCTATGGTTCCATGGAAGACGTCCTCGAATCCATAAACATTCTGCTTCCCGCCGGTGAGATTCGCAACATTAATAAACAGAATCTCAATTTTGCATACCGGAAGCTTTCATGGAACAAAGAGAATATAGAAGGTCACCCCGGGCAACAGGTTGTTTTAGACGGCTGTTTCCGCCTGAAGCCTTCGGACCCTGAAAAACTGAAAAAAGAGGCCAAAAAAATTTTAGAAACCCGCTGGCAAAGACAGCCCAAAGGCCTGCCCAGTGCAGGATGTTTTTTTAAAAATCCCGTATCCGGCAAGACCGCCGGCGAGCTTATTGAGATGGCCGGACTCAAGGGAAAATCCATGGGCGGGGCAAAAATTTCATCAAAGCACGCCAATTTTATTCTAAACTGCCATAAGGCTTGTGCCGCTGATTTTTTAAAATTGATGGAACTTGTTGAAGAAACCGTATTGAAGAAGTTCAACGTTAATCTTGAAAGAGAGGTTAAGGTTGTTGGGTCGTAAGCACATACGAAGGAACTATTACAAGAACAGCTCTGCCAAAAAGCGTAACAGAATTATAAAACGTCTTGTTTTGTCTGTAAAAACAGCGGCAGTGATCACCGCTTTGCTGGTGCTTAGCTTTGTTTTTATTTTTAGTTACGATTTTTTAACCCAATGCGACTATTTCAGAGCTGAAAAACTAGTGGTTACCGGTACGGACAGACTCTCTGAAAAGCAGGTCCTGGAGCAGGCACAAATAAAAAAGGGAATAAATATTATTTCCGTAAATCTTTCAATGACCAGAAAACGGCTGTTGGCACATTCATGGATCACCGAGGCAGACGTGAGCAGAGATCTTCCGACCGGAATTCATATCAGAATAAAGGAACACCGGCCGCTTGCCGTTCTCGACCTTGGCCGAAAATTTTTAATCAATACTTCCGGAGAGATATTTAAGGAAATGGAGGCATCAGATCCTGACCAGCTGCCGATTATCACCGGACTTGAATTTTCAGACATCAACACCCGCGACAAACCCCGAAGCATACCGTTTGACGCCGTAATGAATGTTCTGGAACTGGGTCAAAAATGTAAAAGCGTTCTTCCTTACAAGTTAATCAGAAAGGTTCAGGTGGACAGAGAAATGGGTCTTACAATTTACGCCTTTGATCGCATCAAAGAAATAAAAATCGGCTATAATGACTATGCGAATAAATATGAAAGGCTTAAAAATATTCTTGCACATCTCAAGGAAATACAGGGCTTTTCGCATCTGGAATCCATCGATCTCAATAATTTAAATCGCATTGTTGTCCATCCGACGACAATGGAATCGCCCGCACGAGGTCATAAGGAGGTTTAACATGCAACGACAGGAAAATATCATTGTGGGCCTTGATGTTGGCACAACGAAAATCTGCGCTGTGGTTGGCGAAGTAGAAGGGAACAAAATAAATATTATCGGCATCGGCACACACCCCTCAATCGGACTTCGAAAAGGCGTAGTGGTAAATATTGAATCTACGGTAGAATCGATTCAAAAAGCTGTTGAAGAGGCGGAACTTATGGCCGGATGTGAAATTTCATCCGTATATGCCGGGATCGCCGGAGGTCACATAACCGGTTTTAACAGTCGTGGAATCGTAGCAATAAAGGGTCCTGAAGTAACAAAAAATGATGTGGAACGGGTCGTTGATGCAGCACGCGCCGTAGCAATCCCTATGGATCGTGAAGTCATCCACGTCATTCCCCAGGAATTTATTATCGACGAGCAGGGCGGTATTCAGAATCCCGTTGGCATGTCCGGTGTAAGGCTGGAAGCTAAAATTCATATTGTGACCGGCGCCGTTACATCTGCTCATAACATTGTAAAGTGCGCAAACCGATCCGGTCTCGATGTCTGCGATATCGTTTTAGAACCCCTTGCTTCGGGTGAAGCCGTTCTTACCGATGAAGAGAAAGATCTGGGCACGGCGCTTCTGGATCTTGGCGGCGGAACCAGCGATCTGGCAATCTTTTTCGGAAAAAACATCAAACACACGTTTGTTCTGTCGCTTGGGGGGAACAACCTGACAAACGATATCAGCATCGGTTTGCGTGCATCCCAGGCGGAAGCTGAAAAGATCAAAATAAAATACGGCACCTGCGTTGCCCGGGATATCAGCAATGAAGAAACCATTGAAGTCCCGGGCATGGGGGGGCGCAAGCCACGGAAACTTCCCAGACAGATACTGGGAGAAATATTAGAACCCCGTATTGAAGAGATTTTTACATTAACAAAAAGAGAAATTTTTCGGGCCGGTATGGACAACGTCATCACATCCGGCATAGTTCTGACCGGCGGATCATCCCTTTTGCACGGTATAACAGACATCGCCGAATCGATTTTTGAAGTTCCAAGCCGACTCGGCACACCCAGAGGAATCAGCGGCCTTATCGATGTGGTCAACAATCCCATGTATGCTACCAGTGTGGGACTTGTTCTCTACGGAGCCAAAAATCAGCCCGAAAAAAAATTCAGAATTCGCGACTCAAATATTTTTAACCGGGTCATGACTCGAATGAAACGATGGTTTAAAGACGTAATTTAAACTTATTTAACAGGAGGTGGGGAAAATGTTTACTTTGGTAGAAAATGAAAATTCTGCAAAAATCGTGGTTATCGGGGTTGGAGGAGCTGGTGGAAATGCCATCAACAATATGATCGATTCCAAGCTCCATGGGGTAAAATTTGTCGCGGCCAACACAGATTCACAGGCACTAGACATCTCCAAGGCATCCATCAGAATGCAGATTGGAGAAAAGCTCACAGAGGGACTGGGTGCCGGCGCTGATCCTCAAATCGGAAGGGATGCCGCCCTTGAAAATTCCGAAGCCATCAAAAACACGCTTGAGGGGAGCCATATGGTGTTTATCACCGCGGGATTCGGCGGCGGGACCGGTACCGGAGCTGCGCCGGTTATTGCTGAACTTTGCAAGGAAATTGACGCCCTTACGGTTGCCGTGGTAACAAGGCCGTTTTCATTTGAAGGCCGAAAACGATCAAAACAGGCAGAAGCAGGAATCAATGCTCTTAAAAAAGTCGCAGACACGGTGATCACCATACCCAATGACCGGCTCAGGGGACTTGCGTCAAAAAACGCCAAAATGACAGACATGTTCAAAAAAGCCGATGAGATTCTGCTCCATTCGGTCAAGGGTATTACGGATCTTATTATGATGCCGGGGTTGATCAATTTGGACTTCGCCGATGTCAGGACAACCATGTCTAAAGCCGGTATGGCCATTATGGGTATCGGCACATCCAAGGGTGAGAACCGTGCCGTGGAAGCCGCCGAACGCGCCATATCCCATCCCCTGCTGGAAGATATTTCCATTAGCGGGGCCACGGGAGTTTTGATCAACATAACCAGTAACAGCGATTTGACAATGGAAGAGATGACCGAAGCCTCGGAGCGGATATATAATGAAGTGGGAGAAAATGCCGATATTATATGGGGAACCGTAATCGATGACACTCTGGGCGATGAGCTGCGGGTAACCGTTATTGCCACCGGAATCGATTCAAACCCCAAATCCGAATTGGGAACCGAGCTTAGAGGCAAGATCAGAGATATCACTTTAGACGATTTTAATGATGCCGTAGATTATGACGAGCCCACATTCATCCGCCGGCAAAAAGCGGTGGGTGAAGCAAGTGGTGCTACTTACAGAGGATACAAGGGAATTGTAATTGACAACAACGAGCTTAATGACCTGGATGTGCCGACATTTTTAAGAAAAAAGGCGGACTAAAAGTGTGGATAAATCAAGATGTTAATATTTATGTCAAGTTTTTGGAATCTCATATGATTGCTGATTGTCACCACGTGATACTGGACACTGGTCTCCGGATTCTGGATAGAAAAAATGGCTTTTTAATGTTTACCCGGCATCAAGCAACCAGCAACCGGCATCACTTCGCCTCAAATAATGGATTACTATTTTACTAAACTCTTCGGTTTGAGGTAAGACTGGGCTATAATTTGAAGTTTAATTATCAATGGCAGGGAAAACCGACAAATTCCATAAAAGGTCTGCTGAATCGGAAATCGGGACCATTCGCAAATCATGGAAAGGGCGGATCAAAGTCGCCCTGGTCTACCCCAATACGTATCATGTTGGAATGTCCAACCTCGGTTTTCAGACGGTATATGATTTACTCAATAAAATTGAGCACGTTGTATGCGAAAGGGGCTTCCTCCCGACGGACAAACGGCCGGGACCGAATCGGGTCATCACCATAGAGTCCGGAACTCCTATTTCTGCTTTCGACGTCATTGCGTTTTCCGTCTCATTTGAAAATGACTTTCCCAATCTTTTGACCATTCTTGAAAAGGCGGGACTTCCTCTGCGATCCAGTAACAGAGAGATCCCCCACCCTCTCATCATCGCAGGGGGAGTCGCCTTTTTTTTAAACCCCGAGCCTGTGGCGTCCTTTATTGATTGTTTTCTGATCGGGGAAGCCGAAGCCATTGTTCCCCGGTTTTTCGATACGGTTTTGCCTGACTTGCTGAACCAAGATAGAACCACGTGTTTAAAAACCCTTGCCCGAAACGTTCCCGGCACCTACGTTCCCGAGTTTTACACTGCCTTATACCATTCGGACGGAACATTTCGTGCAATTGAACCGTTAGTAGACGTACCCGTGACCATTAAGCGCCAATTTTTAAAGGATCTTTCCCGGACCCCCACTTGCAGTGCCGTATTAACCCCGGATACCACCTTCGACCGGACATTTCTGATCGAGGTCGGCAGGGGCTGTGTCCACGGATGCAGATTTTGCAGCACGGGATTTGTTTATCGGCCGCCCAGATTCAGGCCCTTTTCCCTTCTCCAATCCTGTCTGCAACACGGCATTTCCATGACCGACCAGATCGGTCTTGTGGGCGCTTGTGTTTCGGACCATCCCGAAATCAATACGCTGTGCAACCAGAAATTTGAAGAGAATGTCAGAATATCCTTCAGCTCTTTTAGAGCGGACGCTCTTTCCCCGGATCTCTTGTCCGTACTCAGGAAAAACAAGGTCAAAACCGCCACCATCGCACCGGATGCAGGTTCCCAACGCTTGCGCAACATCATTAACAAAGGCATCACCGAAGAAGATGTGCTCAATGCGGCTGAAACTCTTGTGGCTGAAGGCATACCCAACTTAAAGCTCTACTTTATGGTGGGACTCCCGTTGGAAACCATGGATGATGTTGACGCCATCGTCACCCTTTGCAAACGCATAAAGCACAGATTTCTCAAATCGAGCAGAGCCAGAAAACGCATCGGAGAAATAACCGTCAGTCTGAGTAGTTTTGTTCCAAAGCCCTTTACTCCTTTTCAATGGGTGGCCATGGATGATATGGGTTCATTGAAAAAGAAAATAAAAATCGTAAAACAAGGTCTTAAAACAGTGGCAAATGTTCGCGTGCATACGGACCTGCCTCGATGGGCTTACATACAGGCCCTGTTGGCACGGGGCGACCGTAAGGTAGCCCGGATATTATCCCTGGCTCATAAAAACCGGGAAAACTGGCCCAAAACCTTCAAAACATCTCCCGTAAACCCTGATTTTTACGTGCTTCGGGAACGCTCGTTAGAGGAATTGTTCCCCTGGGACTTCATTGATCACGGCATCAAAAAGTCGTTTCTCAAACAAGAGTACCAAAGAGCCCTTCAGGGTAAAACCTCTCCGCCATGTCCCATGGAATCTTGCAGCATCTGCGGGGTGTGCAAAGAAAGCAACAAGTAAAAAGATCTTAAATTACTTTCACCGGGTTTTACCGTAACAGCCACGAATTCGAAAAAGGTAAAAAGCGTTACAGGCTGAACAAACCGGGTTATTCGTCTTTTCTGGGAGGCTTTAGTTTAAGGCCGAAAATGAACACAAAGGCCATTCCGATCATATATATTAATCCTGCTCTTTTTATGTCTTGAAGGTCGGCATACCCTGACAAATATCGGTAAAGGACGTACCTGGGATCGATGTCCGCCGCCTTTTTGAAATCGGCGTCGGCAAATTTCTCTTCATCCAATTCCTGGTATGCCTTGGCCCTGGTTCTATAAATGTCGGATAAAATTTGCAGATCAGTTTCTAAGGCAATGGCCCTGTTCGCGTCCTCAATGGCTTCGTTCATCTGAGAATTCAGCCGAAAGGCTTCCGCCCGGTATCCAAAGGCCGAGCTCATTTCCGGCGCCAAATTGATCGCTTTGTCGAAGTTGACAATTGCCTTTTCATAATCGCCGATTTTGAGATAAGCCATACCCAGCATTCGGTAGGCGTCGGCTTTGTCGGGAACCAGCCGGATATAATGGGTAAAATCCTCAATTACCCTGTCGTATTTTTCCTGAAAATAATAATGCAATCCTCGTTTTTCATAGGCAGGCGCAAGCCTCGGATTCAACTCCAAGGCTTTGGAAAAATAATTAATTTTTTTATAGATCATCGAGCTGTTAAGTCCCAGGTTGAAATATTCCGTGGCACTGGTATCAAAGGCGTAAGCTTCTTTGTCATGGTTTGGCCACGATGCCGTCACCAAAAGTATCAGTATAATCATGTATAATTTTTTCATATCCTCAATCTCTCTTTATGTTTTTTTTACTTACTCTACTTTCCAGATAACGTAATTGCTTAGTCATGGATTGCAACCCCAAACCAAATTTCTTGAAAAAGAATTTATCGGGAAGTTGTAAATTAAACTTTTCAAAAGAAATCAAATTGTTATTTAACTGAATGTTTTAATTTTAAATACTTGTTTTTCTTTGGATAGTTATATCGATCCGCCCACCGATTTTACCTTACTTATGATGCGGTTAGAAACGCCCTCTCTGTAATCGACTTTGATGGACATGTATATCCTCCCACAGTCCTGCTTCAGTTCTTTAAAGCAGCGGGTAACCACGTCCATGAGTTCGTCCCACTCCCCTTCTATGGTCGTCCCCATGGGACCGAGCTTATATTGCAGGCCGCTGTCTCTGATAATCGTCACAACCCTGGCCACATAAGGACTCACACTTTCGCCCTTGCCAGTCGGAAATATGGAAAAATCAATGAGTGTGCTCATGAGATACTCTCCTTTAGGAATATTGACGATCTTGTAAAAAGTCCAACTTCTGCGTTGTGCTGCATTTCGCAACCATTCAACGTACAATAAGTACGCCTCATGATTACAAAATTTGCACGCCTTGAATTTGAACTTTTTACGAGACCGTCTAAATCGGACTTTTTACGAAACCGTCATTTCTTTGGTATCATAAAAAAATATATCACAAAACAAAAAAATCCCGTCAGGCCTGGCAACGGGCATGAACTTGCTCATTTTTATGTTGCAATAAACAAGGGTGCTTTTTCTGATGTCATATCATGCGAACTCGCCCACAGAAACTTATTGAATTCGTTTAATCTTATTGATAATGACTCAATAGGGTTATCTTTAAAATTTGACGTTTCGTAAAAAGTCGTCACTCCGGTAGATCCCGGATCGAGTCCGGGAGGAGCCCAGATGGTCTGCAACTGATTGAAAAGACTGGATTCCGGCTTTCGCCGGAATGACGGCCTGCGGCTCGGAGAGAAAACGGTATTTTATGACTTTTTGCGAGACCGTCAAATTTTATACATTACAGTAAATAATCCTGGCCCACAGGACCAGGTTCCCAAGATTAAATAAAGAGCACAAAAAAGGCCTATGCTATGAGCATTAAGTCCAAATCTTTAATTTTTTTGGTTATTTTAGGAATCATTGATATGATCATCCCTATTCCGATACTCGGGCTGATCCTTATTTACGTAGTGATCGAAAGACCGCCTTGGTTTACGAATGTTGTACGAGAAATCTACAATACAAGATAAAATATGGATCCGTGTCTCCCCATCTTTCCAACCCGAGGCAAACACATTTGATTTCAGTATAGCGTAGCGACGGCGTGTTTCTCTTGGAAATCGACTGACTGTTTGAAGGGCTTTAGCACGCGTTCGCCCGAGCCGAATGGAATTATGACTAAAAAAATCAATGGGATAATTTAGCGACGAATTTTTCTTAACATCTCAGGCGCGGCTCGGGCTTACGGGTGCTTAAGCACAAGTTTCAGTCGGTTGGAAAGAGATATACGCCGTCGTGGAGCGGTCTTCCTGTATTGGTATTCAAATGTGTTTGCCCTGCTTGCCAACCACCTCTTTATTGACATCCCCACATTTTTTTACTAATTCCTTAAGCAAAAACAACCCATTTATTTTTACATTGAAAACCTAACCCTCTGGGTATAACCAAAGCCTGCTCCTCTGGACCAGGATTTTTACGATTTGGTAACTGAATCGGACAAAAGGGAGCGTTTTGCAAAGGTTTCAGCAATCTTTTACAGGGCTCCAGGGAGTGACGTGATGAATCGCCGATATATCCGCTGGCTTATTGTGCTACTGCTTATGGCTGCCGCAGCCGTAATCGTATGGTATTTCGCCCGGCCCGAGCCTGTTCAGATTGTAGTCAAATCCGTGGGCCGGGGCATGGTAGAGCGGACGGTAGCAAATACGCGTGCGGGTACCGTTAAAGCCTGCCGTCGGGCCAAGCTTTCGCCGAGTATCGGAGGTCAAATTTCAAAGCTCCCCATTCGTGAGGGAGACTCGGTAAAGAGCGGAGACCTTCTCATCGAAATCTGGAACCAGGATTTGGCCGCAGAAGTTACATTGGCGGTCAGCGAAGCTGATGCCGCAAGGGCCCGCGCAAAAGCAGCATGTTTAAACGCTGATGTGGCGCAGCGGGAAGCAAATCGTATTGTAAACCTTTATAAAACAGGAGCAACTTCGGAAGAACGGGCGGACAAGGCCGTCACCGAAGCCAAAGCCCTGAAGGCCGATTGCGAAGCAGCAAAGGCATCCGCCCTTATGAGTAAGGCCCGCGTGGGCGTGGCTGAAGCAACCCTGGCTCGCACCCGGTTGATCGCCCCTTTTAATGGAGTGGTAGCGGAGATCAACGGCGAGCTGAGCGAATACGTAACCCCATCGCCTCTGGGCATCGCAACCCCGCCTGTAGTAGACCTCATTGATAATACGTGTTTTTATGTCACCGCGCCCATCGATGAGGTGGATGTCCCCAATATTGAAGCGGGAATGACCGCACGGGTGAGCCTGGACGCCTTCGGCGATCGCCGCTTTGCCGGCAAAGTCCGCCGCATTGCTCCCTATGTGCTGGATCGTGAAAAACAGGCCCGTACCGTGGATGTGGAGGTGGAATTCACCATACCCACCGACATCCGGGAAATGCTGGCAGGATATAGTGCGGATGTGGAGATCATTCTGGATGTTCGGGAGAACACCCTGCGCATCCCCACCGAGGCCGTGCTGGAGGGAAATCGAGTCTTTGTGTATCTGCCGGACAATAAAGTGATCCGGGAACGTACGTTCAAAAGCGGAATCTCCAATTGGTATTATACCGAGGTCATCTCCGGTCTGAAACCGGACCAACAGGTCGTGGTCAATGTGGATCGTGCCGAAATAAAAAACGGCGCCAAAGCAGTGTTGTCCCAAGAGGCGCCATGATTCAATTAGCCGGTATTGAGAGGATATTCCAGGTGGGCGACGAAACGGTTCACGCACTCAGCAATGTGAATTTTACCGTTCATCAAGGGGAATATGTCGCCATCATGGGCCCTTCGGGATCAGGAAAATCCACCCTGCTCAATATTGTGGGTCTGTTGGACAGACCGGACAAGGGGATCTACAGCCTGGAAGACCTGAACACAACCGAGTTGACCGATGATCAGCAGGCATCGGTACGCTGCCACAAAATTGGGTTTGTGTTTCAGTTTTTTCATCTGGTACCCCGCCTTACCTCTGCTGAAAACGTAGAACTGCCCATGATCCTTGCCGGCATAGATCCCGGTGAACGGAAAACCCGCGTCCAGGCGGCTCTCTCTTCCCTGGGTCTGAGAGAACGCGCAAAACATCGCCCGGACCAGTTATCCGGCGGACAGCGCCAGCGGGTTGCCATCGCTCGCGCCACCATCATGCGGCCGGACATCATTCTCGCGGATGAGCCCACCGGCAATCTGGACCGAACCTCGGGAATAGAAGTCATCCGAATACTCGAAGATCTCAACAGTAAGGGCATGACTCTGATTATGGTAACCCACGATCCCGAGCTGGGTAAGCGGGCGTCTCGAAGAATTCATCTGGTGGACGGAAAGATCTCATCGGATACCGGAGATTCATGAGAAAATGAAACCCGGGGATATCATTCAATTCAGTACCGGAGCGCTGTCGGGCTACCCGACCCGGACGCTGTTAATGATTCTTGCCATGGCCATCGGTGTGGCATCGATCATTCTGCTCACCGCCTTGGGAGAAGGCGCCCGCCGCTATGTAACCAATGAATTTACCTCTCTCGGGACGCACCTCTTAATCGTATTGCCGGGCCGATCTGAAACAACGGGCGGACCTCCCCCGCTTCTGGGTCAAACCCCCCGAGACCTGACCCTGGAAGACGCCCTGTCCCTCACCCGGAGTTCCGCCATCCGTCGTATGGCTCCGATTACGGTGGGATCCGCCCCGGTCTCCTGGAAGCATCGGGACCGGGAGGTCAGTATTCTCGGCTCCACCGCCGATCTTTTCGAAATTCGGCACCTTTCAATGGCCCAGGGCAGGTTCATCCCCGCCGGTGATCCCACAAGGGGTTTGGCGGTCTGCGTCATGGGCTACAAGCTCAAAAAAGAACTCTTTGGAAATCAATCCCCTCTGGGCGAATGGGTTCGCGTCGGCGACCGCCGCTTTCGGGTCATCGGAGTACTGGCCAAAAAAGGTCAATCTTTGGGACTGGACATGGGGGATGTGGTGGTGGTTCCCGTGGTCTCGGCTCAAGCTCTGTTCAATACCTCCGCGCTGTTCCGAATTCTGGTGCAGGCCAACGGCCGACATGCCATTCCCAAGGCCAAGAAAGCCATATTGAGCACCATCCGCCAACGGCATGAAGGCGAAGACGACGTCACCGTCATCACACAGGACGCACTGCTTTCCACTTTTGATCGCATTCTCGTGGCCATGACCCTGAGTGTTGCGGGCATCGCCGCCATCAGCCTGTCGGTTGCCGGTATTCTGATTATGAACGTTATGCTGATTGCGGTATCACAGCGCACCACAGAAATCGGACTGCTCAAGGCCCTCGGCGCCCGGAGCGCCCATATCCTCGGACTTTTCCTGGCCGAATCCGCCATTCTCTCACTTACGGGCGCCGGTTTCGGGCTCATTCTGGCATTTTTAGGAAACTGGGGGCTCGCCCGCGCGTTCCCCAGATTTCCCATCACAGCTCCCATCTGGGCTCTGGGAGCGGCGGTCCTGGTTGCACTTCTCACGGGGGTTTTATCCGGAGTACTGCCCGCACGACGGGCCGCAAAACTCGACCCGGTGCAGGCGTTGTCTCGCAGATAAAGAATCCTGGCTTAGACGACCAGGCTTTGGTTGTCCCCAGAGGGGATTTGCTTTGCCCGCCCTGGTGCGAATCGTTCATACATGGATTTGGCCTA
>CAZIIV010000051.1:0-17655 GCA_964539365.1 uncultured Desulfobacteraceae bacterium
TGAGTCTGAAATCCACGAGGCAGAATCCCGGATTACTGTTGGAAAAATTGATATTGTTTATTTGTCAAAATGAAAATACCTCATAAATATCCAGTATCCAGAAACCAGTATCCAGTATCTTGCCTCAATCAATTTCAGGTCTATTTTTTATGCCAACGGATGAATCGACCCCAAAAACATTTTTTCAAGAGCTACAGAATGGGATTTATAAAGGAACAACAAAAACGACTGGCCGTACGGTTTTTAACCTGGCAATACGAGAAAAAAAATCTGCCCGTGCCGAGCCGGACTGAACTTGAAAGACATGCGTCCGGGATCGTTGAAGATGCCCATCGAATCGCCCGGGAAAGAGGGCGAAATGTCATGTCCATCATAAAGGAAATGATTGCCGATCTGAAACCATAGGATATTCCTGATCCTTTGATCCAGGTTGGATATAAAATGGCTCTGCTTTGGAGTTTTGTGTCTAAAATCCCAAATTCCAAGCACCCCGCCAAAAAACCGGCGGGCAGGCAAATTCCAAATAAACCCGCCTGCCATTGCAAGGCACGAGCGGGCAGGTCTCAAATTCAAAAATACAAATTTCAAACCGGTTCCCGCCGGCCTTTTGGCGAAACGATTATTTTTTTGTTTGGGATTTTGAATTTTGGTCATTGAGATTTGTTTGTTTTTTGAGATTTGTTATTTGTTTTTTCCGGTTTATCCGGGTTAGGTTCTGATAGAGATCTTTGGCACGATAAGAACTGCGAACCAGCGGCCCGCCGGCAACCTCGGAAAACCCCATTTCAAGAGCGGCCTTTTTCCAGTCATCAAATTCTTCAGGGGGAATAAAGCGTTCGACCTTCAGGTGTTCCCTTGTGGGTTGAAGATATTGGCCAAGGGTCAGGATGCTGCATCCCGAGTCAAGAAGGTCCTTCAGGGTATGTTCCACTTCTTCCGGAAATTCTCCGAGTCCGAGCATAAGACCTGATTTCGTGACAATGGAAGGCCGGTCATGCGTAACGCGCTTCAGTAGTAAAAGAGAGCGATCATAGTCGGCTTCCGGTCGAACCCGGGAATAAAGACGCGGGACCGTTTCAAGATTATGGTTCAATACCTGGGGACGAGCTTCTATAACCGTCTGAAGCGCATGTTTATTCCCTTGAAAATCCGGGATCAAAACTTCCATAAGCATATGGGGCATTCTTGTGCGGATTTCTTTTACTGTTTTTGCAAAAAGACCGGCTCCGCCGTCAGCCAGATCATCCCGGGTGACGGAAGTGATGACCACATACTGTAACCCCAGCCTTTTTACGGCCTGGGCAACCCGAACCGGCTCTCCGGGGTCAGGGGGTGCCGGCGATGGTCCATGGGCGACGTTGCAGAACCGGCAGTTACGGGTGCAACAGGACCCCATGATCAGGAAGGTTGCCGTGTGACGGGAAAAACATTCCCAGAGGTTGGGACATCGGGCTTCCTGGCAAACCGTGTGAAGCCGGCTGCTGTTTAGCAGTGCCCTGACTTTTTCACAGGTGGGTCCTGTTGGAAGTCGCCGTTTAAGCCAGGGGGGTTTTGCCGCCCGCCGTTTATGTGTCTGAGCTTGATCCATCTATCTTCAATTTTTCAAGGGGTGTCAGTGTCAGTGAAACTTGGAAAACCGCTTCCACATGGTGCTTTACCCTCTCACGCACCTGCTTCATGGATACGTTTTTGCAAAGCTCTCGCTCCATAGAGGTAATTTCCGTATTCTCAAGACCGCAGGGAGTTATCCACCGGAAAGGTTCCAGAGAGGTGTTGACGTTTAATGCCATGCCATGAAAGCAAATTCCCCGCCGAATAGCGATCCCGATGCTTCCCAATTTTTTGTTGCCGACCCATGCCCCCCTGTTAAGGGGATTCCGTACCGCGGTGATTCCCCAGTCTGCGGCAGTACGAATCATAACTTCTTCCAGATTTTCAACATAACGGACCACGCTCAGTTCAGCCGTCAGCAGATGAATGATGGGATATACGACCAGTTGGCCGGGTCCGTGAAACGTAATATTGCCGCCCCGTTCCACCTGGATTACCGGAATGACGGCTTTTGCGAGAAAGTTTTCTGAAACCCCCAGGTTGTTCAATCCCCCGCGACGACCCAGGGTGAACACAGGAGGATGTTCCAATACCAAAACCACGTTTTTATGGATAGTATTATGATATTTTGCAGCCACAAGATGACCCTGAAGTTGCCAAACCTCCCTGTAGTCGGCAACCGGAAGTTCAACACAAAGCCAGGTGCGATCCCATGCAGGGTGTTGATCGTTTTGTATTTGGTTTTGGCAAATTAACATGTTATGTTTTATACGGGAATTGCAATTATAACCTGAATTATGAAGTAAGTTTGATTATGGCACAAGGCGGTTTTCCTTTCAAGTACGGAATTTAGAAAAACACGACAAGAGTGATGGTTCCGCACTTTCTAAAGTTGATAAATTAATCCGCTCAGAAAAAAATACCCCGTGAGGGTTTGGATTTTTATACAAAAAAACTCTGTGGAACATAAAACGGCTTGAATAAGTTAGAGGGTGGATTCCCGGGATATTATTATATTGAAAAAGAATCATGTTTGTGGTACTGAAGTTATCCTTGTTTTATCCAGCATCGAGTATCAAGTATCCAGTATCTATTCGTTAAATGGCACAGGAAGTTAAATTATTTAAAAATATTATATGATTCCGGTTTGTCCGGGTTGGGTGATTATAAGGAGGTTTTATGATACGAGTGGGTGTCATTGGCGCCACCGGGTATGCCGGAGCCGAGCTGGTTCGGATACTCTGCGGTCATCCCGATATAGAGCTGACGGTCATCACTTCCCGCCAGTACGCCGGCGTGAAGTTTGATGTGGTCTATCCGTCAATGAGAGGAGTGGTCAATCTTATTTGCGAAGAACTGTCTGTGGATAGGGTTTGTGACAAGGCTGATGTCGTATTTACGGCCCTTCCTCACAAGCTTCCCATGAAGTTTGTTCCGGAACTTTTGATGCGGGGAAAGAGGGTTATCGACCTTTCTGCGGATTTCAGATTCAAGGATGTGGCGATATATGAGTCTTTTTATCAGCCCCATACCGCATCGGATCTGCTTGAAAAATCAGTTTACGGACTTTGTGAAGTCTATTCTGACACCATAAAAAATGCGGTTCTGATCGGTTCTCCCGGATGTTATCCCACCGGCGTGCTTTTACCCCTGGTACCGCTATTGAAGAGCGAATTAATCCATATCACCGGCATTATTGCGGATTCAAAATCAGGGGTCAGCGGTGCCGGTCGAGGGCTGTCGCTGACCACGCATTTTTGCGAGGTCAACGAGTCGTTCAAGGCTTACAAGGTTGCGGAGCACAGGCATAACCCGGAAATGGAAGAAGTGTTGAGCCGGGAAGCGGGATCTGTGGTCAAGATTAGTTTTGTGCCCCATCTGGTCCCCATGACCCGTGGCATACTGACGACAATATATGCGGACCCGGTTCGGAAAATAACGCCCCGGGAGATTCAATACTGTTGGGACTCTTTTTATTCCGGCTGTCCTTTTATCCGAATATGTCCTGACAACGGGCTGCCGGATGTATTGCAGGTTCGGGGAACCAATTATTGCGATATGGGGTTTAAGCTGGATGAGCGTAATCATCGCCTTATCCTGATTTCCGCCATCGATAACCTGGTAAAAGGCGCAGCGGGCCAGGCGGTTCAGAGTATGAACATTATGCTCGGACTTGATGAAACCGCCGGTCTTACGATGGTTCCGTTTCCGCTTTAGGTCTGTTTATTTTGTCCTGAGAAACCTGGTCCTTACCCGGGATGCCCTGCGGTATCGTTCAGAAAAATACAATCTCAGTCATCTGTTTGAATGGCTTGCCGGAAGAGACGAGGAAAGGATTTCCTATGAGCCAGACCCATCACCAGATCAAGGTGTTGATGCTCGATGCGGGCAGCGGATTTTACCGCATGCAGCGCTACCGGGTGGGCGACTTCTTCGGTCCCGTGGACCTTGGCGTTCATCTGGCCCACAAGCACAACAGCCTGAACATCGGCGGCGGCCTGCTGGCCGGCTCGGTGTTCCCGGGATCCAACCGGCTGGTGGTGACCGGCATTTCGCCGTGCTGGCATGGCTTCTACGTGTCCACCATGGGAAGATACTACATGTACTATGGCGATGCGTTCTTGCCTCCCCGGGAGCTTGGCCGAGAATGCGCCCGCCGTATGCTCAAGGAACTAATGCTCGACAACCTGGCATTTGCCGTTTCCACAGGGCCTGGGCCGAGGATCTGATGCCCGATATCGTGGATCAGCATTCCATTTCCCCAGCGCGACGTGCATATGTATGAGCATAAGGCATAACCAGCAGAAACGGCGTTATATTTATTAATATGATTAAAACCAAAAACAAAAAAGGAGGTAATATGATGAAAAAGTACACAGTTAACGGAATGTTTCTATTAATGATCACCGGCTTGCTGTTCGGTTGTGCGGCTTCGCAAGTGCAAACCACCCAGCCCCTTTTCAGCCCGGACACATTGGAAATGGGTCAGTATGAATCCAAGGTGGATAACTTTATGGTGATTCTGGACAAATCTTCGTCCATGTCCTGGAAATATAACGGGCAGAAACGGTTAACCATTGCCAGGGATTTTTTGAGCGCCATGAATCAGACGCTTCCGGACATGAAGCTCAACGGTGCACTCAGGACTTTTGGGACCAGCGGGTTCGGCGAGCCCACAGCGCTCATTTACGGACCCGCGGAATATTCAAAGAAAGAATTTCAGGGGGCGTTGGATGCTGCAGAACGGGTCAGCGGAAGGAGTCCTTTGGGAGCGGCCATCACCGCCGCCGGGGCTGATCTGAAGAACAGTGAAGGTCAGATAGCGGTGATTATCGTCAGTGATGGAGCGGATATGGACACCACGCCGATAACGGCCGCCAGGAACATGAAAGCTGCGTTCGGTGACCGGGTTTGCATATACACGGTGCTGGTGGGAGATAATCCTGCCGGTGAAATGCTGATGAAACAGGTTGCTGAAGCCGGCGATTGCGGATTTTCAGTGCGTGCGGATGAATTCAAAGACAGCAGTGACATGGGCGATTTTGTGAAGAGCGTATTTCTGGCAGGGGCTCCCGAACCGTTGGACAGCGACGGGGACGGGGTGACGGATGATCTGGACCGGTGTCCGGATACTCCCCCGGGTGTTAAAGTGGACGCGCAGGGGTGTCCCCTTGACTCGGACGGTGACGGTGTGGCGGACTATCTGGATAAATGTCCGAACACGCCCATGGGCGCCACTGTGGATGCAAGGGGGTGCTGGACCTATGCAGCGGTGGTCATGTATGACTTCGACAGTGCTGAAATCAAGCCCGAAGCCTTTCCCATGCTCGATGAGGCGGTTTCCGTCCTGAAAAAGAACCCGGAGATCAAGGTCGAAATTGACGGTCATACGGATAATACGGGTTCTGCGGCGTATAATATGACCCTGTCTGAAAGGCGTGCCAAATCCGTCATGAACTATTTTGTGGATAGGGGCATTGAATCGGAGCGCTTGACCGTTAAGGGGTTTGGGTTTACCCAGCCGGCGGCGAGCAACGATACCGAGGAAGGCCGTACCCAAAACCGGAGAGTCGAATTGACACCGGTTAAATAAACAATCCCATCCGGTTGTAAATGACCTTACAGATATGAAGACGGGGCAGGTGTCAGGTGTCAGGATTAAAGGGGAGTTGAATGGCTTCCTGACACCTGAAACCTGTTGGTAAACGTAATCACCCATATCACCCTTATGGGGATAATCAAAGCTTGGTCCTGAGCCAGGATTTTAACGTCGCCTTTAATTCATGAGGTTTGGCAGAAACAGAGCGATCTGAGGAAACATAAGAAGAATCAGATTGCATAGAAGCAAGGCCAAAAGCATGGGGAAAACCCCCCTGAAGATATTTTCCAGTGGAACATCTTTGGCAACCCCATAAACCACATAAACATTGACCCCAACGGGGGGGGTGATGACTCCCATCTCGGTAATCAATACGATCACCACTCCAAACCAGATCGGATCAAACCCAAGGGTTTGAACCACCGGAAAAAATATAGGGATGGTCAGCATAATCATGGCCAGGGCGTCCATAAAACAGCCTCCGAAAAGATAGACCAGAATAATCACCCCCATGATGGCATGGGGAGGGAGGGGAAGAGAACTCACCCATTCGGCCAGTTCATAAGGCACCCGGGTAATGGCCATAAAATGGCCGAATATTACGGCGCCGGTTACAATTACCATGATCATACAACTTATTTTGGTGGTATCTGACAGGGAATTGACAAACGCATTCCAGGTGAGTTGCCTTCTGAATACTGCGATGAGGATGGTTAAAAACGCTCCGATGGCCGCCGCCTCGGTGGGCGTAAAAATGCCGAAAAAAATGCCTCCCATGACCATGGCGAACAGTATCAACGTTTCAATCACACCGGTGAAGGATCTGAATTTCTCCTTGAGACTGGTTTGGGGGCCGGGAGGTGCAAGAGAGGGGTTTTTCAAGACCCTGAGATAGATGGTCATCAAAAAGAGAAAACAAAGAAGGATTCCGGGAAGAATTCCCGCAGCAAAAAGTTTACCAATGGACTGCTCGGTCAAAATTCCATATACAATAAAAATCACGCTGGGAGGTACGAGAATGCCCAGGCTTCCTGCTGCGGCCACCGTACCTGTGGCCAGACTCATATCATACCCGTACCGTTTCATTTCGGGAAGGGTAACGGTTGCCATGGTTGCTGCCGTAGCGTTGGTGGAGCCGCATATGGCCGAAAAGCCGGCACACGCCCCCACGGTTGTCATGGCAAGTCCCCCCCGCCGGTGGCCAAACAATACATAGGCGGAATCATAGAGCCTCCGGCTGATACCGGCGTGAAAGGCAATCTGCCCCATGAACACAAAAAGAGGGATGACGGTCAAATTATAGGAAGAAAAAACATCCCAGACATCACGCGCCAAAAGATTGAAGCCCGCTTCAAAGGTTACCACATAGCTGAATCCTATCAATCCTAAAAAACCCATTGCAAAACCCACGGGCATTTTAGAATAGAGAAGGAAAACCAGTATGATAATACCTGTCATTCCTGTGGTTGTCAGACTCATTTTCCAAATAGTTTCAAAAGATTCTTAAACAGATCTGACAGCAATATGAGACAAACCACTGCCGCCGAAAACCCGATCCCGTATACAAATGGATAAAAAGGGAGTTCCAGAGTCAACGAAACCTCACCGCAACGACGAAGCTCATTTGCATAGACTACGCACTGCCAGGCCATTAACGAAAAAAAGAACAGTCCAAAGAGTGTAGTGATACTTTCAATCAGACCCTGAATTCTCCGTGGAAAAAGACCGACCACAAAGGTGACCGCCACATGACCTCTTTCCGCCGAGGTATGGGCCATAGAGCATGCAACCGCCGCGGCCCCCAGGAAGCAGACCAGCTCATAGGTGCCGGGGATGGGCTTCCGAAAATATCGCAAGACCACATCCGCACAGGTAATCAGCATCATGACGACAATGGCGACTCCTGCAATCCAGTACAGTCGTTTTGCCAAAGCATGGGATATTTTTTCAAAGGTATACATTCAAGGTAGAATTTTCGAGACGTTTCATTATTGGCAATGCGCCATAAAATTCGGGGTCGCCCTAACCCCTCCCGTATGGTGCAAGGCAACCCCTTTATTTTGCCCTGAAAAACCTGGTCCTTTGGGGATAGCCAAAGCCTGATCCTATGGGCCAGGATTCTTTACATTATGGTTCCATCAACTCTTTGATTTTATTAACGTAAGTGTCCCCGTTGGGAGTGTTGTTGATATAATCGTTAATCACCGGTTCTACAGCCTTGCGCCATCTGGCACTTTCTTCATCGGACAGGGGAATGATTTCGTTCCCCAGGCTTTGGGTATATTTTCTGCCTTCTTCATCGGTGCTGTCCCATACCTTTCCGTGAACCCCTACATATTTTTCACTAACCGTTTCAAAAACCTTCCGTACATCGGCCGGAAGGGCATTCCATTTGTCGAGATTCATGACAACGAAAAAGGTGGTCGTGTAACCGACGCTGTAACACTCGGTCGTATATTTGATAACCTCGGCCTGTTTCCACCCCTTTAGAACCTCCATGGGGCCAAATGTTCCCTCTACCACCCCTTTTTTCAGAGATTCGTAGGTTTGACCCTGGGGCATGGCCACCGGAACACCACCGAGAGCTTCAACGACCTTGGCACTCAGACCGGTTGCTCTTATTTTCATGCCTTTGAGATCTTCAAGCTTGCGTACGGGTCTTTTTGTATGAAGAAGGCCCGGGCCATGTGCATGTAGATAAAGGACTTTTACGTCATTTAACTCTTCGGGTTTGAAGGTTTTTGCAAATTCCTGAGCAACCTTGCTGGCCACTTTCCCGTTTGGATACCCCATGGGGAGGTCAACCGCCGCCATAACCGGAAATCGTCCCCGGGTATAGGCGAACAGACTGAATCCCAAATCTGAAATCCCGTTAACCACGCCGCTGTAGCATTGGGGAGCTTTTGTTAAGGTTCCGCCGGGGAAAACCGTAATCTGTACTTTATTGTCGGTGAGCGTCTCAATTTCCTTTGCCCAGTCCATTGCAGCGAGTGTCTGCCCGTGGGTTGGAGGAAAGAAGATGCTGAATGTCAGATTGACGGGTTTGGTTTCCTCTGCCGGAGCGCCTGTGGACAACAGGGCGACGCACAGGGTTGCAAACAGGAAAGACAGAAAAATTTTTTTCATAATCAAGACCTCCTTTTTTATTAAAGGTTATATTGAATTCCAAAATACTACCCACGTCCCGATATAACAAAATCAAAAGGATGACAATAAAAATATTAGGATTAAAATGAGTTTACCCTGAATCAAATTACATGTCTTCTTGACATTGAGATTTTATTAGTCTAAAAGCGTTTTGATCTACCTGACTGTCTCGGAAATTCTACAATTTTTCGAGAATACATGTTCTTTATTACAAAATGTTTATGGCATCAGAATGGAAGAATGGAATTCTGGAGGCCAATTGGGGCGAAGCCCCTAAGTTCTAAAAAAAAATCTAAAACTATTTATGAAAGGAGATTAAAAATGGCAGCAAAACTAATTAAAGGAACTGATATCCGTGAAGAAATTCTTGAAGAAATTACGGCTGAAGTAGCGGAAATTAAAGAAAAACACGGCGTTGTTCCGGGCCTTGTAACCATTTTGGTCGGTGAAAGTCCTGCGTCAATTTCTTATGTGACCCTCAAAATTAAAACCGCCCACCGGGTCGGATTCAATGAGATACAGGACAGCCAGCCCGACGACCTTTCCGAAGAGGCACTTTTGGCCATGATCGACAAATACAATAAAGATGATGCCATCAATGGTATCCTTGTTCAACTTCCTCTTCCAAAGCATATCGATGAAAAAAGAGTGTTAAACGCCATTGACCCTGACAAGGATGTGGACGGATTTCATCCGGTTAATGTGGGACGTCTTATGATCGGCGGTGATGAAGTCAAGTTTCTCCCCTGTACCCCGGCGGGGATACAGGAGATGATTGTTCGGGCCGGAGTTGAGACCAGCGGAGCCGAAGTTGTGGTTGTCGGTCGCTCCAATATCGTAGGGAAGCCCATAGCCAATATGATGTTCCAGAAGGGCCCGGGCGCCAATTCAACCGTTACCGTTGTTCATACCCGTACAAAAGATCTGGCCGCACATTGCAAGCGAGCGGACATCCTGATCGTGGCTGCAGGCGTTCCGGGATTGGTAAAACCCGAGTGGATCAAACCCGGATCATGCGTAATTGACGTGGGGGTCAACCGGGTCGGTGAGAAAATTAGTGAAAAAACCGGCAAAAAGATTGCAATTTTAAGCGGAGACGTAGATTTTGATGCCGCAAAAGAAATTGCAGGCTATATTACACCGGTGCCCGGTGGTGTCGGACCCATGACCATCACCATGCTGATGAAAAACACACTCAAATCTCTCAAATTTAAATTGGGGATTGCGTAACCCGGATAAACCGAAACCGAATACGGTTCTTTTTTTCCATAAGGGTACAACTAAGGATCTAAACATTTGGGCAACGCCGGAAACCAGGGAATTAACGCCTTGATTTTTCATACAAAACAGGGTGTTTTGCAGCGGTCTCAAAAGGGTTCCGGCGTCGCCTGAATACAGAACTGTTGAGACGTCTCATCCTGCTCGGATCTCATTAACAGAATCCTGCTTCCAATATTCAATCAAAATATTCAATAATTGACATCATTATTGTATCTATGATAAACTGAATCATTATCTTTTGAAATACAACCCGTTGAAATAAAATTTATTTTTTTACAGGCCGGTCCAAGATGGAAGTTACCGCTTTTAAACGCATTAAAATCTATAAATTCGAGAATGGTTAGAAATGAAAATGAATTCGTCGATGTCAAAAATGGTTATGGATCGACTGCAACAGACTTTTTATGCGGTTAAAAAAATTATTGGGCACCGAAAAATCACGTTTTTTATTTTAAGTTATACCGGTTCTACCGTAAAACAGATAACCGTTTCCAGACGACTTTTAGGCGGTATCAGCGCCTGTGTTACTGTCCTTGCCGTATTATTCGCTTTTATTGGGTACGATTATTACACGATTAAACGCACTTTCAACAAACAGAAACTCGAAAGCAAAATTGCAAATCAACAGAACGAGATCCTTGCCCAGCGCCGGCAGATTAAAAAGTTTTCGAATCAGATCAATACGTTAAAGTCAACGCTGGTTGAGTTAAATAATTTTGAAAAGAAAATACGAATTATTGCCAACATTGAAAAACCTGCCGAAGATGACAGCCTTTTCGGAGTGGGGGGGTCACCCCCTGAAGATCTCGATGCCCAGGCTCCTTCAACAGGAAGTCAAAACGGTCTGATGCGCGAAATGCATTCCCAGACCCGGCAGTTAACCCTGGCATCAATCAATCAAAAAAACGGGCTGGAATCCCTTTACAATGAGCTTGTAAGGCAGCGAAATCTTTTATCCTCTACCCCCTCGATCCGACCGGCAGAGGGGTGGATATCTTCGAGATTCGGATACCGGGAATCCCCTTTCACGGGTCTTCGGGAATTTCATAAAGGACTGGATATTGCCAATCACAAGGGAACTCCTATTATTGCTACCGCGGACGGCACCGTAACATTTGCCGGGTCCAAAGGATTCTTGGGCAAACTGGTTGTTATTAATCATGGCCATGGCATGATTACCCGTTACGGGCATTTACAGAAGATATTGGTAAAGCGAAAACAAAACGTAAACAGAGGCGATACAATTGGATATATGGGCAATTCGGGTCGCGGTACGGGTCCCCATGTCCATTATGAAGTTTTCTTACACGGAGTTCCGGTAAACCCGGCAAAATACATTTTAAATTAGTTTCCATCCGGAAACGGCCCCTTTTCGCAATTTCTACGCCCCGTGAAATGTGGAGCCTGTTTCTCCGGGGTCAATCTGCGGAATACCTTGTGCGGCTTACTGATTTTTTCGCTTTTCTTCACTTTCATTTCATTTTATATTTCTTATTGTGAGATCGTTACAACCGGTTTTGCAAAATCCATGAATTAATGGTATGCTCCGATCCGTTCAAAATTCAGGCGCTAACCGGGGTGGTGAAAAACGCCGTGTATACAGATGGAATTTTAATCCGCCACCGAACTTTGGCGGATTAATCCCATTTTTGTTCCATATCTTAAGGTTTCAGGTGTCAGGAATGATGAACAGAGGCGCCGGTACCTGAAACCTGACACCTGAAACCAGGCATACGGGAAGGAATAAATATGGGATATTTTTTAAAGCCATATTATGGGCAATTTTAATCATCCCAGGCACTAACTAGTGTCCAT
Organism: uncultured Desulfobacteraceae bacterium; assembly: GCA_964539365.1. Taxonomy (GTDB): domain Bacteria; phylum Desulfobacterota; class Desulfobacteria; order Desulfobacterales; family UBA11574; genus S5133MH16. The sequence goes on from CAZIIV010000051.1 coordinate 11,894, forward strand.
CCATAAATTTATATCGGATACAAATTATGTTTCCAATTCAGAAATGAGCAATTTTTCGCAAGGTCAAGGAAATCAAGGAATACCGCGGAGGCGTACACGTAGTACGCCGCACAAGTGATTCCGCAGATTGACCCCAGAGATTGCGGAAAAGGGCCATTTCTGGATGGAAACTAACTATTCAGGAGGAACATTAATTATATGGTCTTAAATTTTTTAACAAAAATATTTGGCAGTGCAAACGAACGGGAATTAAGAAAGATTCAACCGATTGTTGAAAAAATCAATGCCATGGAACCTCGGATTCAGGCCATGAATGATGAAGCGCTGAAAGCACAGACCCGGTTGTTTGAGGAGCGCTTGAACACCGGCGAATCTCTGGATGATATGCTTCCGGAGGCTTTTGCAACCGTAAGAGAAGCATCGATCCGGAGCCTGGGCATGCGGCATTTTGATGTACAGCTTATCGGCGGAGTGGTTCTTCATCAGGGGAAAATCGCCGAAATGAAGACCGGTGAAGGCAAGACTCTGGCGGCCACGCTGCCGGCGTATCTGAACGCACTTACCGGCAAAGGGGTCCATATTGTTACGGTGAATGATTACCTGGCACGGCGGGATACGGAATGGATGGGGCATATATATAATTTTCTCGGCCTATCCGTGGGGTGTATATTACACGGTCTGAATGATGAAGAGCGCAAGGCGGTATACCATTCAGACATCACCTACGGCACAAACAATGAGTTTGGTTTTGACTACTTGAGGGACAATATGAAGTTTGACAAAGACTCCATTGTCCAGGGAGAACTCAATTTTGCCATTGTTGATGAGGTGGACAGCATATTGATTGACGAGGCTCGAACCCCGTTGATTATATCCGGTCCGGCCGAGAAATCCACGGAACTGTATCATCTGGTAAATGGCGTAATTCCCCGCCTTGTGTCCGAAAAGGACTATACCTTGGATGAAAAGGCCCGATCCGCAGTTATGACCGAGGAGGGGATCGCCAAGGCCGAAAAAATACTCAAGGTCGATAATCTGTATGATTCGAAATATATTGAACTTCTTCACCATATAAACCAGGCGCTTAAAGCCTACACCCTGTTTAAGCGTGATGTGGATTATATCGTGAAAAACGGGGAGGTTATTATCGTCGATGAATTCACGGGGCGCCTCATGCCCGGACGCCGCTACTCCGAAGGACTGCACCAGGCGCTTGAGGCCAAAGAAAACGTCAAGATCGAAAACGAAAACCAGACCCTGGCTACGGTTACCTTTCAGAACTATTTCAGGATGTACGATAAACTTGCCGGCATGACCGGTACCGCGGACACGGAAGCTGCCGAATTCAAGAAGATATATAATCTGGACGTATCGGTTATTCCGACGAATAAACCCATGGTCCGGATTGATTTCCCGGATGTGATTTATAAAACCCGCAGGGAAAAATTTGATGCGGCCATGGATGAAATCGTGGAACTTCATCAAAAAGGGCAGCCGGTTCTGGTAGGAACCATTTCCATAGATGTTTCGGAAAGTTTTTCAAATAAATTAAACAAAAGAGGCATTAACCATTCGGTACTGAACGCAAAAAACCATGAAAAAGAGGCCGAGATCATTGCAATGGCGGGTCAGAAAGGGGCGGTTACGATTTCCACAAACATGGCCGGCCGCGGAACCGATATTGTATTGGGTGAAGGCGTCACCGAGCTGGGAGGGCTTCATATTTTAGGAACCGAAAGACATGAAAGCCGGAGAATCGACAATCAGCTCAGGGGGCGCTCGGGCAGACAGGGCGATCCGGGTTCCTCTCGTTTTTATCTTGCTCTGGAAGATGACCTGCTCCGGATATTCGGCGGGGAACGGATAACCGGCATTATGGAGAAGCTCGGGATGGAAGAGGGGGAGCCCATCGAACATAACCTCATCAGCAGGGCCATTGAAAATGCCCAGGCAAAAGTTGAGGGACACAATTTTGATATCAGAAAGCAACTGTTGGAATATGATGATGTCATGAATCAACAAAGGGAAGTCATATACCGACAGCGGAGAGAAGCTCTGGATGGAAAAAGCTTAAAACCGGCCATCCAGGACATGATTCGCGAAAAAGCCGAGGAGATAAGTTATAGCTGTATTGATGAAAGAACGCTTCCTGAAGAGTGGGACTGGAAAAAGCTGAATGACGCGGTATTCATGCAATTTCACTTCCGTCTGGGCAAACTTGATGAGGATACCCTGGACGGACTCACCCGAGAGGGACTGGCCGAGTTGATTTCTGATGCAGCATTAAGTCTTTATAATGAAAAAGAAGCTGCCATCGGAGCGGAAGAATTCAGGAATGTCGAACGGATTATCATGCTTCAGACCGTGGATAATCTGTGGAAGGATCATCTGCTGAGCATGGATCATCTGAAAGAAGGGATCGGTTTGAGAGGGTATGCACAGCAGAACCCTCTGATCGTATATAAAAAAGAAGGATTCGAACTGTTTCAGGATATGATTTCCAGGGTCAAAGAAGAGACGCTGGGGATTTTGTTCAGAATTCAGATATCCGAGCCAAAAAAAATAGCTGATCTGCATCAGCCCAAAGAACAGAAGATGATATTTTCCAGTGGGGATGAACCGGAAAAGAAAAAACCGGTCAAACGGAGTGAGAAAAAAGTGGGGCGAAACGCACCCTGTCCGTGCGGGAGCGGGAAAAAATATAAAAAATGCTGCGGGAAATAGATTAAAGGGGGGAGCAAGGATTTTTTCCGTATCTCCTCTTTACAAGACCCGCCATTAATGTTTATAATTTATTATACGGTTCGGCACGTTTCAAACTTATTGTTGGTATTCTGGCGAATTTTAGTCAGTTGGTGCCCATCCATAAATCTATAGCGGGCACAACTTAAATTCTGATACATGACGCCATGAACGAATACAGTCCCGAAATAGAAGAAGATGTCATTTCAGAAGTCAAAGACGAGATTGATGAACCTCCCATGTATAAGGTGCTGCTTCACAATGACGATTATACCACCATGGAGTTCGTCGTCGAAATCCTGATGCTTGTTTTCAACAAGCCGCCGGAAGAAGCGGTAGAAATTATGATAGATGTCCACCAGAAAGGTATCGGTATTTGCGGTGTGTATACATATGAAGTTTCTGAAACCAAAGTAAATACCGTTCATTCTTTGGCCCGTGACCACGGGTTTCCTCTTAAGTGTACCATGGAGGAAGAATAGATTATGATCAGTAAAGAACTCAGCGAAACGCTCGGATTTGCGGTAAGAGAGGCGCGGAAAAGACGCCATGAGTATGTCTGTATAGAGCATCTGCTTTTTGCCATTCTATACGACAAAAACGGTATGGAAATCATCGAGAATTGCGGGGGGAATATTGCGAACCTTAGAAACGCCCTTGAGCTCTTTTTCAGCCAGCGAATGGTCAGTGTTCCCGAAGGAAATGAATATGTACTCCAGCAGACGGTTGCCTTTCAAAGAGTGCTTCAGCGGGCCATTAATCATGTGCGTTCCGCGGAAAAACAGGAAGTGTCGGTCAGCGATATCCTTGCATCGATTTTTCAGGAAAAGGATTCCCATGCCGAATATTTTCTGAACGCCGAAGGGATCAGCCGTCTTGATGTGTTAAGCTACATTTCCCATGGCAGTTCCCGGTCGTTATATAAAGATGAACCGGATCCGCTGGTGGAAACAGACAAAAAGGGAAAAAAGAAAAAAGGCGATCCCCTGGAGTCGTATACCGTGGATCTTGTTGAAAGAGCGTCCCAGGGAAAACTGGACCCGCTGATCGGCAGGGAACTTGAAATGGAACGAACCATTCAAGTACTCTGCCGGCGGAGAAAGAACAATCCGGTTTTTGTGGGAGATCCGGGGGTAGGGAAAACAGCAATGGCCGAAGGACTGGCGCTTCGGATAAATGACCAATCCATTCCCGACCTGCTTAAAGATGTTCGCATATATTCCCTGGATCTCGGAGGGATGCTGGCAGGCACGAAATTCCGGGGTGACTTTGAACAGCGACTAAAAGGAGTGATGTCCGCTCTGAAAAAGAAAAAAGATGCCATCCTGTTTATTGATGAAATCCATACCATGGTGGGGGCCGGTGCGACCAGCAGAGGATCCATGGATGCGTCCAATATCCTAAAACCGGCACTGGCGACCGGTGATCTTCGGTGTATCGGTTCAACCACTTATGAGGATTACAAAAATTATTTTGAAAAGGACCGTGCCCTGTCCCGCCGCTTTGAGAAGATTGAAATTTTGGAACCTCCGATTAAGCAGAGCGTTGAAATTTTAAAGGGGTTGCGGTCCCGTTATGAGGAACATCACGGCATTAATTATACGGATCCGGCACTGAAAGCCGCGGTTGAACTTTCCGCAAAATATATCAATGACCGGTATTTGCCGGATAAAGCCATTGATGTCATCGATGAAGCCGGTGCGTTTATGAGACTTTCGGGGCCTTCGAGCAGAAAGAAAATCCACCCCAAAGACATTGAAAAAATTGTGTCCAAGATAGCAAGAATACCAACCATCAGCGTTTCAACGCCGGACAAAACAAAGCTGGAGAATCTTGGAGATCAGCTTAAGCAGGTTGTTTTTGGCCAGGACGATGCCATAACCTCTCTTGTCACCTGTATAAGGCGATCCCGTGCAGGTCTGGGAACTCCCGAGAGACCCGTGGGGTCATTCCTGTTTGCCGGCCCCACCGGTGTTGGAAAAACGGAAGTGTCTCTGCAGGTTTCCAAAATTCTCGGGGTTCAGTTTTTACGATTCGATATGAGCGAATATATGGAAAAACATGCCGTGGCGCGTCTTATCGGGGCACCTCCGGGATATATCGGGTTCGATCAGGCAGGACTTTTAACCGAGAGCATTCGTAAGCATCCGTACAGCGTTCTTCTTTTTGATGAAATAGAAAAGGCGCATCCGGATATGTTCAATATTTTACTTCAAGTTATGGACCATGCCACCCTCACCGATAACAACGGAAAAAAAGCGGATTTCAGAAACGTCATCATTATGATGACTTCAAATGCCGGTACCCGGGAAATGAGCAGTCAGACCATCGGTTTCGGTGATAAAAAATATGATACCGAAGACAAAGGGAAAAAGGCCATTGAGAAATTTTTCAGCCCGGAATTCAGAAACCGCCTGGACGGCATCATTCATTTTAATGCGCTGACCCAAGAAATCATGGAAAAGGTGGTGGACAAGTTCATGAAAGAGCTCAAGGAACAGCTTGCCTTTAAAAAGATATCCCTCACCCTGTCTTCGGATGCGCGAACCTGGCTGGCAAGAAACGGGCATGACCCCCGTTACGGCGCCAGACCTCTCACCCGGTTGATCCAGACCGAAATCAAAGACATACTTTCGGATGAGATTCTGTTCAGGCGGCTTGTAAAAGGCGGAGAGGTTTTTATTGATGAAGTGAATGACAAGCTGACCTTTGAGGTTACGTCCCGGAAAATCAGTTAAAAAGACGAACGTCCAACATCGAACGTCCAACATCGAATGGTGAATGAAAAAAAGGAGCATTGCTTTTTCAGAATGTTTCCACTTTTAGACGCCTTGCCGCAAGCATGTTTATTATCAAACCATTGTCCCAAAACCCGTTGTTCTAAAATCCCGGTATTTTTACCCGGAGAAACTTTTTTCTATTTCATCAATATTTGGTTATCGGATTTTTGAAAACAAATAAAATAAATTGCGGAGCGAAGCGACATCATTATTCGATGTTCAACGTTGGACGTTGGATGT
>CAZIIV010000052.1:0-17629 GCA_964539365.1 uncultured Desulfobacteraceae bacterium
CTGCATCATTTTCCGTTCCCGATGAAGTCATTTCGAATTTTGGCATTCGCGCCGGGTCAACGGTTATAATGGCTCAAGATTTGTGTTTGTGAGGTATTCTGCCGGATTTATGGATATGAACATGGGAGTGGGGGACCATGGCTTCATCAGAGGAAATCTTTCCCTTTGACATCTTATAGATCCTATCCGTAGTTTTTGAGAGGAAATCATAGTTGTGAGAGATAAAAATGTAGGACAGCTCCAATTTTCTTAAAATATCTGTTATTTTTTCTTCTGTTTCTTCATCCAGTCCGTTGGTAGGTTCATCAAGAAGGAGCACCTCCGGGTCCATGGCAAGAACCGTGGCCAGAGAGACGAGCCTTTTTTCACCTCCTGAAAGCTTATAGGTTATCCTGTCCTCAAATCCGGAAAGATCAAGCCGGGCAAGTGTTTTCAGGGCCATGTCTCTTGCTTCTTCCGTGGATTTTCCTAAATTCAGCGGGCCAAAGGCGACATCTTCGAGGACCGTGGGGCTGAATAATTGATCATCAGGATCTTGAAAAAGGAGTCCTATCCTTTTTCTGGCTTCCCTAAAATCTTTTTCCTGTTTTGCCTGCCTGCCGAAAAGTTCGACGGTACCTGAACAGGGTTTCAATAGCCCAAGAATAATATGAAAAAGCGTGGTCTTGCCGCTTCCGTTCGGCCCCACCAGACCGATCCGGTCCCCTGGATGAAGATGAAAACTCAAATTGTCCAGTACGGGTTTATCTGCTGAATATGAAAATGATAACTCAGTTAAATTAATGATCAGGTTGTTACGACCCATTGTAAAACCGCCAATCCTGAAATTACAGCCAGCATCAGGGACAGACACAAGATATCTTGCATTTTAAAGGAAAAGTGCCTTAGTGAATGATACTTTTTGTTAAATCCTCTGCAACGCATGGCCTTGTGGATTCTTTCCGCCCGGTCATAACTTCTGACCAGAAGCATTCCCACAAGATAGGCATAACTCTTGTAGGTATGTATAGTTGTCCGGGGTACAAACCCACGCATCTTCATTGCGTTTATGAGCCTGCGATATTCCTTATAAATTACATGGATATAACGGAAAGTAAACAAAAAAAGGTGTGTTATTTTATCCGGGAAATAAAGTTGTCCCATGGCATGGCCCAGTGAAAAAATCGGTGTTGTGGACAAAAGAGCAATCATGCACAAAAGAATAGCATTGCTTTTGACCGTAATTTGACTGGCAAGCAATATCCCTTCTTTGGTTGCAATAAACGGTCCAATGGCAAACAATCCTTGGCCGTTGTATGTAAACGGAAGAACAAACCAGAGGAAAAGGATGAATCCATTGACCAATACCACCCTGTAGAAGACTTTTTTTATTGAAAGTTTGGCCATGGCCACAAGAAGTAGCGATATGGCCAATGCAGGAAGTAATGCCAAGAATCTGCTGGATACGGCAACGACCACAGAATAAAGTGCAACTATGATAATTTTGGCCCGTGGGTCCAGACCGTGAATAATGGAATTGCCTTTAGAAAATGGTTCTTCAATCATCTTGGATTTTTTAACTTCAATCCGGACACGCCGGAAAAAATTGCCAAAAAGACACAAAGGGAAACTCTTTTATTTAAAATCATCTTCGTGCCTTAGTGTCTTAGTGGCGAAAATGAACTAACGTTTTTTACCTCTGCTTAAAAAATATAACGCGACGCCCATGAGTCCAAAAATATATCCGATGCCCCCGATTATTTCAGCAAGAGAGGGCTTGCGACTCTTGGATTCGCTCATCATCCTGATAATGGGCCTGAGTTTTTTATCCAAAGAATCCTCAACAATTTTCCGGACCTCTTCTTTGCTTAATCCGGCAGGTATTGGCCCGGACGGCTCGGCAGCACTTTTTTTCTCCGGAATAGCCCCTGCTTGGCGAATCTCTGCTTCCGGAACCGTCCACTCTGCTTTATGTCCCATGGCGGCATTGAGGACGATCCTCAAATCAGTTACTTTGGGTAGTTTAAAAGAAAATTCTCCCTTGTTATCGGTCGTTCCCTCCAAGAGTTTTTTGCCGTCCTTATCAAATACTACAACCGGGGCATGAATGGCCTTTTTTCCTCCGCTGAACTTGCTTTCAGTGAAAACAGTATCTCCCTCAACCCAGGCAAAGATCATTACCTTATGGGCCAGAGCAGGAATCCGGCTCCCTATCAGGATGACAGCGAATAACAAAAGAATACTAAATGAGAAGCGTGTATTATGACGCTTTTTCATAAACACCTCCCAGAAGTTCGGGTTTTACCTTCTTCAAAAATGCCACACAAAAAAGCGTAATGATTCCTTCAATAATCATTACGGGTAGATGCGCCAATAAAATTAGTTTGGCCGCTGATATAAATGATTCCCCTGTGGACAACAGGGCGCCGGCGACAAAAATGCCGGAAAGGAGAACAGAGAAGAATCCAGCGGCAAAAGCGGCGGCTAAACTCAAGGGTCTGTTTTTTCCTTTTATAAGTCCGCCGAAAAGATAGTAACCGATTAAACCGGGCAAGGCCATGATTACCGTATTAATGCCAAGTACGGTTATACCTCCGAACTGGAAGAGAATCGCTTGAAGCGCTAAGGCGATTAGGATTGAAGGAAAACAGAGCCAGCCCAAAAGGAGCCCGTTTATTCCATTAAGGACAAGATGGACACTGGACGGACCTATTGGAACGTGGATCAAAGAGGCGACAAAAAAAGCGGCCGACAGGACCGCTGCCTCCGGAATCTTTTCGTAGTCCATTTTTTTCAAACCCACTGAGACCCCGGTTACCGCCAGGGCCGCACCCGTGACAAGCACCGGAGCGGATAATACTCCTTCGGATATATGCATTTTTTCACCCGTAAACAAAAAAAACCAGGAATGCCTGCTGGATTTCAATCCATATAAGCCTTCCTGGCTTTTTTTGTTTTTTACAGTTGATGTTAAAGGGGGGTGTTACACTAAAAACGCAATTTCTTATTACGTAATATTTAAGTCATTTTTATAGGGTTAGTGAGGCCATGTCAAGAAAAAAGGGGCCCATCCTACGGATGAACCCCTCTGAAAAACTGTCAAAGACAGTTTGGTTACACTAATCCCGCAATTTCTTCTTTGATGGTTATGCCCACCTTGTAAAGAACAGTCAATACCAGAAAGCCTATGGCCCATACCGCGATGGAAATAAGAACCTCGGGTACTGTGGGGACATATTCATTCACATGATGCAAAGGGTTAGGTACAAACCCGCCGGATATCATTCCCAGGCCCTTGTCTATCCAGGTGCCGACAAACACGGTGATGCAGGCTGCAACCAGAACGGTCTCGTTTTTGCGGGTTGCCGGATTGACCAGCAGGATAATCGACACCACCATCAGTATCATGGACGCCCACATCCAGGGCACTAAAACACCCTTTCCGTGCAATCCCACAAACAGGTACGTCAGATGGTCCATGTGTTCCGGTATCTGACTGTAAAATACCACAAAAACTTCACACAGAAAGAAGAACACATTGACGGTGATGGCATATGCCACGACTTTGGCAAGTGACTGGATCTGTTCCTTGCCCGGATCAAACTGGGTAAATTTTCTGACAATCATGCACAACAGGATTAAAAGTGCCGGACCTGCTGCAAACGCCGAAGAAAGAAAGCGGGGTGCCAAAATGGCGGTCAGCCAGAACCCCCGGCCCGGAAGACCGCAGTACAGATATGCCGTTACCGTATGAATACTCACAGCCCATGGAATCGAAAGATAAATTAACGGTTTTAACCATTTGGCCGGGGCAACATTGTTGCGTTCCGCTTCCAGTACTTTATAGGCGATAATGATATTTAACAAAAGATATCCGTTTAAGACGATCATATCCCAGAAAAGAATTGAATTGGGTGTGGGATGCAACAGCACATTCATGACCCGTATGGGCTGGCCGAGATCCACGAAAATAAACAGGATACACATGGTCACCGATGCCACCGCCAGAAATTCACCCAAAACGGTAATCTTGCCAAATGCTTTATAATCATGCAGATAATAGGGGAGGACCACCATTACCGCCGATGCAGCCACACCGACAAGGAACGTGAACTGGGCGATATAAAATCCCCAGGAGACATCCCGGCTCATGCCCGTAATCCCTAAGCCGAAACGAAACTGCCACAGATAACAGACAAAACCAACACCGATAACGGCAAGGAGTGCCGCCATCCATCCATAGTATCTCTTACTTCCTGTTAACGCTTTTTCAAGCATATCCACCTCATATAATATAAAATACTGATGGCCCAGCACCCAGGGCCGGTTTACGACGAATCGCGTAATTGGCTTTTAACAGTTTTCTGACTTCCGATTCAGGATCATCCAGATCGCCGAAGGTCAGCACACCGTTGGAGGCCTCAACACAGGCCGGCATTTTCCCGACCGCCAGTCTTTCCGCACAGAAATTACATTTTTCAACCACTCCTTTTGATCGGGTGGGAAATTCGGGGTTGGTCTCCTTAATAAAGGGGCGCGGGTCTCTGAAATTGAAACTTCTGGATCCATAGGGGCAGGCGGCCATGCAGAACCTGCAGCCGATGCACCGATGAAAATCCATGAGTACGATTCCGTCTTCGCGTTTAAACGTTGCCTTTGTGGGACAGACCCGAACACAAGCAGGATTTTGACAATGATTGCAAAGGGTTAAAAAAGGCAAATGCTTGACCCTTTCATCTACGAATTCATGTTCCTGGGTCGGAAATTCATGTTTAAACTCTTCCAGCCAAATCCATTTGATCTCATGATTTTTGTTCGCTAAATCAGGAACATTATGAATTTTATGGCAAGCCTCAATCATGGGCTTGAGATCCTCTTCGGATTCGATTTTGCGGGTGTCAACAACCATGGCCCATCTTTTTGCGGTCAGGGCGTCTTTACCTTTCTTGATTTCAGGCGTGGATGTTGCCTCCTGTTCACCGGACGAGGCCAGTACGTCGAGTACCGGCCCGGCCCCTAAACCGAGCGCTGAAACACCGGCTATTTTCAAAAATTTTCTTCTGCTGCTTTTCATCACTTGGTCTCCTTTGGATCGATGTGGCATTCCCAGCAGTAAGGGGTTACCGAAGCATAATTGTGGCATGTGTCACAAAACTCAGCCTTTTCCGTGTGACAATCCAAACAGGTATTGGTAAGACTCATATTAAATTCTTTTCCACTGCTGTTTACAAAGATCCTTTTGGCGTCTCGTACAACCGTATCCCTCCATTCATTAAGAAGCTGCATATGTTCCATCTTCATATATGCTTTAGGCATAACACACTCTTTGGCGGCTTTGGCTTTATCAGAAATTTTGGGTTCGGGTGCCGGAGCTGCGTTTCCAAGATTGAACCAGAACGGAAAGGTTATCACACCCACAAAAATGCAAAGACCTATAATAACCATTCCTTTATCATATAGCTTTTTATTATTCGTCATCCTCATCCTCCATTCCCGGTAGCGGTTCATTGCGAAGATCTACGGTTCGCTTTTTCTCTCCGGGCAGAATCAGGGCATTGGCCACCAGTTCGTGAACACCGCAGTTATCCACTTCCGGAAGCCAGTACTGCAACGCCGTTGGAAATGCCGCTCTGTCAATGGCGCAGATACACGACAGCATATTCACGCCGTGTTTTTCGTGGACATATTTGACCGCATTGAGCCTGGGCAGAGCGCCCTGCATCCTCAACTCCATGTTTTCTCCGGCATTGAGACCCGCTCCGCTGCCGCAGCAAAACGTCTGTTCCCGGATGGTGTTGGCAGGCATTTCATAAAAATGATTACATACGTTTTTGATGACATAACGAGGTTCTTCCAGCAATCCCATTCCTCTGGAAGGGTTACATGAGTCATGATAGGTGACCTTTAAATGGTCGTTTCTGGAAGGATCCAGATCAAGCTTTCCGTGCTTGATAAGGTCGGCGGTAAACTCGGTAATATGAACCATTTTGGTGGATCTGGCATTTTCGAATTTGGTGCCGGTAATAGGTGAAACCGGTTCTTCCAGAAAATCTGCCGGACCGTTCATGGTTTCCATGTACTGGTGAACCACCCGCCACATGTGACCGCACTCTCCGCCAAGTATCCACTTTACACCCAGTCGCTTGGCTTCCGCATACATTTTGGCATTCAGCCGTTTCATCATCTCATGAGAGGTAAAAAAACCGAAGTTTCCGCCCTCGGAAGCGTAAGTGCTCCAGGTGATATCAAGGCCGTATTTTTCCTGTAAAAAGTGAAACAGCATCATGTATCCCATGCAGGTAAAGGTTCCGGGGTCGGCAAAAACATCACCGGACGGCGTAATAAAAAGGATATCGGCTTTCTCTTTCATGAAATGGGGTGCTACCCGGACGCCGCTAACATCTTCGATTTCATCGGTGAAAAAATCCATCATATCCTTGTATGCATGGGGCTGAATTCCGAGGTGATTTCCTGTTCTGTAGCAAAATGCCACCGGGGCTGCAACCCAGTCGATATTCAGACCGATGAGATTCAACAGTTCCCGGCCGAAAATGGTAATCTCTGCGGTGTCAATCCCGTAAGGGCAAAAAACCGAGCAGCGCCGGCATTCCGTACATTGAAAGAGGTAATACCACCATTCTTTTAAAACCGCCAGGGTCATCTCTCTGGCGCCGTAGCTCTTTTTAACGTTTTTTCCAAACATTCCGAGGATTTTTCCGGCGGTGGTGAAATCGTTTCTATAGACCGAACGAAGCAATTCGGCCCGCACAACCGGCATATTTTTGGGATCACCGGACCCGATAAAAAAATGACATTTATCGGCACAAGCGCCGCAACGCACGCAAATGTCCATAAAGACCTTTACGGAACGAAACTTGTCCAGACGCTCCTTGAAGCCTTTGTGAAGTATTTCCTGCCAGTTTTCAGGAAGTTTCCAGTCTTCATCAAAGCAGCTCCAATCTCTTGGATTGGGAAAACCAACAGTTTCAAGCCGTTCAGGCTTAGCCGCATGGCATGCGATTCCCTTCCTGATGTCGACAGGGGTGTCCATCCATCCTTTAGGGGAGGGTTTATGGTCTATTTTTGATAAAAATTCATCCGGACTTGGAAGTTCTGACATTAGTTACTCCTTTTCCTCTGGTTCCTCGGGCGGTTTCGCTGCTAACGGTTTTTCCACGCGCAACCCTGCATCGACCATCTTTTCCCTGAACTCGTCTTCATATGCTGCATATGAATGAACCTTGACAGGGTAGTTCCACGGGTTGATATGCCGCTTAAAACGGTTGTTGTTGGCCAAATTTCTGGTGGGGCTCATAAAAATTCCCCCCAGATGCATGAGCTTGCTGAAGGGAAAATATGCTAAAAGAACACTGACAAAAAACAGATGTACATAAAAAATACTGCCGATTCCGCTGACAATATGAGGCTTAAAAGTTGCGAGGCTCATGGCAAACTCTTTGACCCCCACGATATCCACCTTTGTAAAATAGCGCATCAAGATCCCGGTGAACGCAATGCCGATAATCAAGAACAGGGGGAAATAGTCTGAAGCCAGTGAAATATATCTCATCTGTGGAATATATATTCTTCTTAAAAACAAGAAGACGAGAGCGGCCAGCAAGACTACGCCGGAAATTCTAAGTTCCGGCAGGCCGATCTGGAGAAAACCGTCCAGTTTTGCCACTCCTTCCACTAACGCCGGCACCGGCTCCGTAAAAAAGCGAAGATGTCTGAATAATACGACAAAAAAGGTCCAGTGAAATGCCAGCGAAAAGAGCCACAGCCATTTTTCCCATTCATAGGAAATCTTATCGCCCTCTTTTAACGCCATTTTTGTATTTCTGAATAATGACCTGAAAAAAACGATCTCCAGAAACATCCGAATGATAACGCCGCCGGTCGTCGTGGGGTTGTCAATACTGTTGGACTTGATCCAGGGCAAAGATTTCTCCTGACCGCAGGTTGTGGGAATACGAAAAGGAACCGGTGAACGGGCCCAGTCTATAATGCGATTTATAAATCCCAGAATAAAAATAATTAACGCCAGATAAGGTATGATAATACCAAAAAACACCTCGCCCCCCGGCAGCAGAGAGCCCACATAGGCAAGCAGAAATAAGACGATAACCGCTATGAGGGAATACATGTAACTAATATTCATTATACAATTACCTCACTCAATGGCCCCATAACGACACATAAAATTTATGCAAAATCAACTCCTGGATCTTTTTTTATACATGATTTTGCAAAAACTTATATATGGTTTGAAGCCTCCTTACGCATTAATATTAGGTTTAATGTCCGGTTCATCCACCGGCATTTCTCTAACCAAACCCGCCCTCTTAAAAGCCTTATAAGTTGAATTTCTCATCTCATTGGCTTTGAGGTCGTAAATCTTTTCCTTGCATTGCATATAAAGGTTAAACGCAATCATGGCCAATTGATCGATTTTTGACTCGAACAACAGCAGTTCGCTGAAAAGCTGTTCTTCGGGAACCTCTTTTTTTATATTTTCTCTGATGGCCTTTTTTAAAAGAAAGATAAAACTTACGGCTTGTGCAGGGGAGAAGTTCTGAATCGCTCTGATCCTGATGATAGGATCGAGGAAGGAGGTTATCGTTTCATTATCCATTTCTTTGAGGAGTTCATTAAATAATGCATCCAATCCGATGGATATGGTTCTTCCAACAGGGTTGGCAAAAGGATCTTTTTGCTTTTTTAGAAATGATGCAGTGTCGGGGGGATAAGTTTCAACTGCCAGGGCAAACCAGTCTTTTATAATTGCGGTTTTTCTTTGCGCCAGTAGATTATTGAGCCTCATTTTCAGGACCGCCCCAAATTTCCGATTCTATTGCGTCGATTGCAAATCGATGATAATAAAATCGTATTGTAATATTGGTCAGTTAATCGACTGTACCTGTTGGAGATAAACCTGTCTCAGTTGAAAATAAAAATCAGAAAAATCACATTTGAAAGGAGTCCTATAAACATTTTGTAAATCCATGTCAAGAACAAATAAAAAAAAAGATGTGCAACAGAGGCGGTTTTTTTCTATAAGTTGCGATGGGAGCATTGCCGATTTGTTAAAATGGTTCTCACGCATTAACTTATTTATTTTTGAGCGAAAACCTCGCCATCGGGTGTCAGGTTTCAGGTGTCAGGAATCGCCAGACCTGAAACCTGAACACTGACACCTGAAACCAAAAAGTCTTGGAAAGCTATTAACAAACTGGTAATGCACCCGTTGCGATAGGTTTATTTATTCGCATTCAGACCCAACTCGATGGTTTTGGACAAAAGCGTATTACGATGTATTCCAAGTCGTTCCGCCGCTTTTTTTCTATTTCCATCAACGCTTTCAAGAACTTCGGAGATATAATTTTTCTCGAATGCGCTCACGGCTTGTTTAAGGGTCATATCCTTAATTTTCCTTTTGTTAATGTTGAAAGTGGAGATATCTTTAAGATGAATTACAGAATTTTTCGAAATGGCAAACAGCCTTTCGACCAGGTTTTGAAGTTCTCTGACATTTCCCGGCCAATCATATTCTGTTAATATGTCAATTGCCTCTTCGGAAAAGTTTTTGGGAGGTTTTCCGGTGTTCACGGAGTTTAACTCCAAAAAGTGATTCAACAAAAGTGGAATATCCTCTTTTCTTTTTCTTAAGGGAGGGAGTTCAATGGGAAAAACGGCCAGCCTATAGTACAGATCCTCACGAAATTCTTCCTGTGAAATCAATTTCTTGAGATCTTTATTCGAAGATGCTACGAACCTGACATCAACCTTGACGACCTTAGTGCTCCCGAGTCTTTCAAATTCTTTTTCCTGGATAATTCGGAGAAGCTTAGCCTGCATGTTTATATCCAGGGAATCTATATCATCCAAAAAAATCGTCCCCTTATCCGCAATTTCCAACTTGCCGACACTGGTGTGGGTGGCCCCGGTAAAGGCTCCCCTGTTATGACCGAAAATTTTGCTTTCCATAAGGGTGGCCGGTATGGCGGAGCAATTAATAACCACAAACGGTTCGTTACATCTTGATCCCCGGTTATGAATGGCTCTGGCAACCAATTCCTTGCCCGTACCGCTCTCCCCCTGTATGAGTACGGTACCATCACTTTGAGAAACAATGGATATTAATTCAAAGATTTTTATCATATTTTCATCTTTGCCAACCATCTTTTCAAAGGGGAGATACCGCTCAAGTTCGTCCTTTAGATAGGCAACTTCTTTGATAAGGCTTCGTTTTTCCATGGCCCGCCTGATTACCGTCAGTACATCATCTACCACAAACGGTTTAATGATATATTCATAAGCCCCCTGTTTAATCGCCTTTACCGCTGTTTGAACTTCATTAACTGCGGTTACCATGATTATTTCCGTATTCGGATCTGCTTCCTTGAATTTCTCAAGGAGGTCAAGACCTCCGGCATCCGGCAAAAGGATATCGAGCAAAATCAGATCGACTTTATTATTTATAAAAACCTCAATAGCTTGTTGTCCTGAATCCGCTGGAAGCACATTATAATCATCCTTTAAGACCATGTTGAATGACTGACGAACGCCATTTTCATCATCAACAACGAGAATGGTATGATTTTTTTTCATGTTCTATTCGCTCTTATCTCACTATATTCTGAGTGCTTCTTGACGACCGGATTCAAATCATCCGGAATTTTAAAACAATCGCAGAACTGCAAACTTTATGCCATTTTTTCTAAACCCGTCTGGGACACGCTATGGTAATTTGTTATTATGTCAGGATTAATTTAGAGTTATTGTATTAAAAAAATATCATCATAAAATTTTATCTTCGTCAATAGCAGACTTTTTCATCATAATGTGCACAGAAAAATGTGCATCATGCACATTTTTCTGTGCACATTACCCATCAGATATTCCATGAATGTGCTTGTCTATTCAACGCATTAATTTATTTCCCAACTTTTGTTGCGTAAATTCACAATAATTTAAAACCGCTTTAGACCCTTCAGACAAGGATCTTCAATAAATCTTTACAGAAAACATATCTCACACCTGATTTTTTGCCTCCCAAACCCATCTGTGAGGAAAGTTGTGGCACGTTTTTTGATGAAACACCTTATAAGCATAATCAAATGGAGCGGAGTCCCTAATTTCCAGTGTTCTAAATTCACCGGCTGTTTCTGCGTTGCGCCAGAACGTTCGATTATTCCAGCATATTATTTTATTCCAAAATTTCATTTGTGACCTGCCGGTTCATTTCTATATATGGCAGGCAGGTCCAGGAGACTCATTTAAAACTCAACAGAGACGAAAATTCCAAAAACACAAAGGAGGTATTCTTATGAAGATTAATTTAAGCTCTTTTTTGCAAAAGCGATTTAACATCTTTATGTGCAGGATGCTGGGTTGGAGAATCAGCTTTTTTTACATGAGTATGTTGGGGAAGTTATATTTTTTCTTTAACCGGAAAGAAAGACGGAAAATTAAAAATGCCGTTAAAACAGTTTTTACAGGTCGTGACTATAAATCCGATATAAAATCCATTACCAAAGCCGTTTTTCGAGGCACATTATTTCATTACTACGAAAAATTTTTTAATGCCTTTTCCACTCCCGAAACATGGAAAACCTTTTTCCGAACACACATAGAAAATGAAGGGTTAACCTCTATAAATCAAGCGCTTAGCCAAGGCAGAGGTGTTCTTTTAATTACCGGTCATCTTGGGGGGGTCGAGTTCATTCCGGGTTATCTGTCGGTAAATAATTACCCGGTAACAATTGTGGTAAAATTTTCAACCAACCGGCTTCGGGAAATATCAAATCAACGTGCTGAAGAAGTTTCAGCCAGATTTATTGATCCGGACAAGACCCCGAATATCATAAAAGCGATTTTTGACAATCTAAAAGAAAACCGGATTGTGATAACCCAGTGTGACGAGATAGATGAATGGAGACCCTGTCGAAATCATAAAATAGATTTTCTGGGCAAACATATTTATATGGACAGAACAATAAATATTTTATCAAAAAGATGTAACGCCGCTGTTGTTTTTGGTGCCATGCACAGAGATTGCTGGCGTCGATATAAATTTATTACCACTTCGTGGGAAGAAATGGCAAAACAGTATCAGCAATCCATGGACATGACTGTCGGGGAAGTGGTGCTGAAATTTATGGAACATTATATATACAATTTTCCTGAAGAATGGTATCAATGGAAGAAATATTCGAAATTGGACATGTTTGCACCCACTGGTATATTAACAGAGACGCCGACATCGATCCCTGTTCTTAAACCTTCTCCGGTTTGAGCCTGATACTGGATACTCTAGGCGATTATTAAAGACACTTCGATAAAATGTTGGCGATAATTGCCACGGTCCAAATTTATGTTGCAATTGCGACAGATGCTGGATACCGGTCTCTGGATGCTGGTTAATGAAGGATAATTCCAAGGATAATTAAATGGTTATATCCAGTATCCAGAATCAAGTATCCAGAATCTTGACCTTAAAAGCAATTGCGGCTTTGCCGCCCGTTAAGGGCCACATCTTCTGAGCGTTGACTTGGAAGATGTTTAGGATCTTACAATGTTTTTGTTTGTTGAACCGATTTCAAAAAATACAGGGATGTATGTTCCTGCTTATCCGTTGCCGATTCTTGAAATATCGAGTTTTATAAAGAGTAACCGGCCGGATATAGACATCAAAGTTATTTCCGTTCCCATGGACTATGGATTGCCTCTGAATAAAGAAGGAAAAGCACGGATTTTCCGGGAATTCTTTAAAGATCTGGCCAAAATAAGGCCAAAAGGGATCGGCATATCCTGTACGGCAATTTCCCAGGCAGAAGAAGTCATTGATATGTGTAATCGTATCAAGATTTTAGACCCTGATATTTTTATCTTTTTAGGAGGGTATTTTCCGACTATTTATTACGAAGAGATCTTTTCCAAAACCACGGCGGTGGATGTGATTGTGTTGGGTGAAGGCGAAGAATCCGCACTTAAGATCGTTGAACTTTTGCATTCGGGGAAAAATCCGATTAACGAAAACATCCCCAACATGGCATGGAAAAAGGAGGGCCGAACCTACTTAAGCAGGAGAGGGAAACGGTTTGATCTTGCTCGGAAAGCGCTTCTTAACCTTGAATTATTAATGCATCCCGGGGAGTATGATATTCTGCCATATGCATTCAGCAGGGGCTGTGCCTATGGCTGTAATTTTTGCATGGAAGAATTTATACGACCCCATAGAAGAAGAGTGCCGTTTGAAATAATTCATAAGGATCTGAGAAATTTGACGGATAAGATTAATGCCCATACCCTGCTGATCAGCGATGCGCTCTTTAAATCTTTTGACCTGTTTCCATTTCTCAGGTCATTGGGAATGAAAGTTAATTTTGAAAGTCGTTGCGATGTGCTCGATCCTTCCCTGCTTTCCGGCATTGCAGATGTGTGCGGCATTATTGCCCTTGGTTTTGAGTCGGCCAGTTACAGCACATTAAGACGCATGAACAAGGTTAAGGACAAATCCCATTACGAAAAATATATTGCAAATACCAAAGCCATTTTCAAGGAGGCCGCCCGAAATGAGATCCCCATGATAATTTTTATGATTGCGGGATATCCCGGCGATACGGAAAAGGATCTCGAAGAAAGTCTTGTCTTTGTGCAAAATTTACTTAAAGACAAAGGTCCGGGCGGACATGTCTTTAAGATCGGAGAGTGTCATGTATATCCCAAAACCAAGATATATGACCTTGCCGTTTCTCTGCCGGATGTTGTTTTTGACGATGACGGTGTTTTTGGGCAGAATATTGTCAGACAGCCGTCAAAATATTTGAACTTTGAAACAATTCTTGAATATAATACAAAAATTTTTAACCTGTCCAATTACACGGAAAAAATAAAAAACGCATTGTTAAATATTATGCCTTTTTTCAGGCTTCCGGCCCAGTCTTTAAGGGATGATGCCATACCCGACCCATGTTTCAGAGACCACAACAGGTCAATATTTAACGTACAGGGAAAAAGCCTTTCGAATTTAAAAAAATCAATGCCCGTTTTAACGGAAAAATATAAAAAATTAATGTCCGGTCAAAGAAACACCAGAAATCTGCCTTTGTAAATTCTGACAAAGCGTTGATTTGCGATCCGTCCTATGCTCCGGCAGGGAGCAATTCTATTAAGTTTTTGACTGATAAACACGGTTAAAAAAAATGGAAAAGGAAACGAGCTGCATAAACTCCAGAGCAATCCTTGATTATGTCAAAAAATATAATGGCGGCGACTGTAGTGCTCTTTTGAGGAATCTTGATCCTGAAATTGATGTGCTTCAGGATCCTGAAAATTATTTAAGAGATCCCAATAGTTGGATTTCCTGCAGCGTCATTTCAAAATTATACAACAGAGCGGCATCAATCCTGAATGATGAAATGGCGGCTTATAAAATCGGCAGGTATGCCACGGAAAACATTTCTCTGGGTTACGCCCAGCGCATTATATTTAAAACATTCTGGTCCGTTAAAAAAGCGCTCAAGCACGGCCAGAAAGTAAATGATCGCTGGAATAGAAACAAGAGAATAGAACTTGTTGAACTTAAAAAAAATACTGCTGTTGTCCGTTTATACTGGGATTCCAGGATGGATGTAACAAAAAATATATGCCTTTATAATCAAGGCGTTTATGCTTCGCTACCGCTGATATGGAAAGGAGTCCCCGCAGTTATTAAAGAAACATGCTGTTATTTTGATGGAAGTCCATACTGTGAATATCATATTAAATGGCCCTTCAAAAACAGATTTCACGAGATTTTTTCACGGTTTTTCACGTCAAAATCCGTCCTTATGGAAACCATAACGGAAATGGAGGAAGATAAAGCGATCATCGAGCAAAAATACGATGAAGTCAACCAGTTGAATATAGAACTTAACAAAAGAATCAAACAACTCGAAGCCATACAGGAAACCGGTAAGGCAATTTTGTCTTTACTGGATCTGGAACAACTTCTTGCCGTTATCATGAACCTTCTGTCCAACGTATGTCGGATCAACCGTGCCGTCATTATGCTCGTTAATGAAGACCAGGGGGTTCTTGAATACATTCACGGTATCGGGTTTAATGGTCACGTGCCGGAGGGTATCAGAAACTACAAAGTTTCTTTAAATCGTTTAAGTAATATTCTTGTCAGGGTAACCAACACCGGACAACCGGAATATATACCCGAGGTCAAAAGATCAATTCTTAGAAAAGAAAACATTATGTTAACTCACAGCAAACCGACTTCGGTATACGTACTCCCTCTTATCACCCGTTCCAGGGTGATCGGTATTATTGCTACGGATGCTGTTGATGGAAAGGGAGTGCCCAAAGAAACGCGGGAGACACTGGAAGTTTTTGCGCCTCAGATCGCCATCGCCATAGAAAACGCTAAACTTTACAGCAGGCTTCAACAACAGATGGAAGAGCTCAAGCAATCCCATGCCCTGTTGAGCCGGTCCGAAAAATTTTCCTTTTTAGGAAATCTGGCAGCAAGACTGGCCCATGAGATCAAGAATCCCATGACAGCCATAGGGACTTTCATCCAGATGATGCCTCAGAAATACCACGATGAAGAATTCCGAAATAATTTTCATAAGATTGCAATGGAAGAGACACTCCGGATAAATAATCTTATTACCGAACTTCTGGACCTGGTCAACACAAAAAAATCTCACATTGAGTTAAATGATCTGCATGGATTAATTAATACAATGATTCTTCTGATTTCACCCCAAAGTAAGGCCGGGAAGATTGATGTTTCCTGTCAATTTGATCCAAATATCGGGAAAGTCTGGATGGATGCTGAAAAGATGAAACAGGTTGTTTTAAATATCCTTTCAAATGCAGTGGATTTTAGCCCTGAGGGAGGGAAGATCGAATTAATTACAACAAAATGCACGGAAAAGGAAAAAAAGGACGCGATTCGCATTATAATTAAAGATAACGGCCCGGGAATCCCGCCTTCTCATATTGACAAGGTGTTTGATCCCTATTTTACAACCAAACATAAGAGTAACATGCACAGAGGTACCGGCCTTGGACTGTTTATTGCCCATCAAAATATGCAGGACCATGGCGGGATGATCCAGGTAAGAAACCAAGCGAATAAGGGGGCGATATTTACCTTGATACTGCCAAACACGCCCCGCTGATTATTTTTCATTGCCAGGTAAGATTGATATAACGATTAACGATTATATGAAAATAGACCACATCAGTGTATACCCGGTTTTACTTCCCTTTTCCTCCGAGTTTTCTCACTCTTTAAGAAAAAGAAATTCAGTCAAAAACATCGTTGTTCAAGTAGTTGCCCAACAGGGTAAAATCAAAGGATACGGTGAAGGAGCTCCCAGATCTTTTGTAACCGGAGAATCTCAGGAAAGTGCCGCTCAACATATATCCCGCTTTATTACGCTGGATAATTTCCCATGGGAGTTGAACCACGTTTCACAGATATGGAATTTTGCTGACGGTCTTTTCCGCGGAAAAGCTCGTAATGCTTCGATTTGTGCCCTGGAAACGGCCCTGTTGGATGCTTTGGGCAAAAGTCAGAGCAGAAACATCATAGATTATTTTCCCAAAGATTTTATGACAACCAAGGTTTACTACGGCGCTGCACTTCCGCTCGCCGGCAAACAAAGAATTGTTGAGATATGTGGGCTGATCAAAAAAATGAAGGTGAAAAAGGTCAAATTGAAACTGGGTAAAGATTTATCCCAAAACAGAGAAATCCTCCAAGCCGTCCGCACGGTGTTCGGAGAGGACTGCGATCTTAAGGTTGATATAAACTGTGTCTGGAACTATGCTCTGGCCTTGAAACATGTATCTTTGATAAAAAACTACGGCATTACGTTTGTTGAACAGCCGATGAGGCCGGATGACCCGGAAACCGCCGATATCGCCGACCTTATGGAAAAAACCGGTGGTGTGGTCCTGATGGCCGATGAGTCGGCATGCTCTTTGGATGATATGGAAAAGATCGCCGAGGATGGCTATTATAAAATGATTAACGTCAGATTGTCCAAATGTGGAGGGTTCAGAAATTCATTAAAGATTATTGATTATTTAAGGTCCAACGGTATCTCTTTCCAGATCGGATGCCATTTGGGCGAGTCCGGGATTCTTTCCGCTGCCGGCAGGATTTTGTGTCTTCTTTGCAATGATGCCGTATACTGTGACGGTTCTTATGATGAATTTTTGCTGGAAAAAAACGTCACTGTCGAAGATGTGTCAATGGGTCCGGGGGGTGAAGCCGATCCTTTGAAGGGTTCGGGGCTGGGTATAGAAGTGAGTGATAAAAGTCTGGCGGAGCTCTCTGAAGGTTTCAACACGATAACGATTGATAGACCCTGACCATATTCCGGATAAACCGGAAAACAACATATCTTTATTTTGCCCTGAAAAACCTGGTCCTTTGGGCCTCCGGCTCGTAGAGCCTACGCCTCGGAGAGCCAAGTCAGAGATAGATGGCTCTGCCTTGGAGTTTGGTGTCTTAAATCACAAATCCTAAGCACCAAATTACAAATAAATCTCAAATCCCAAATAGCAAATTCCAAACCTGTTCAAAGCGATTGTTTTTTTGTTTGGGATTTTGAATTTTGGTCATTGTTATTTGTCTGCC
>CAZIIV010000053.1:0-13065 GCA_964539365.1 uncultured Desulfobacteraceae bacterium
TGACACCTGACACCAAAAAGTCTTGGATAGCAATTAACAAACTGGTAATGCACCCGAGAAAGGAGATTGCCAAATGGTTGATTTTGCATATCAGGAAATGTTCCCTCTCAAAGAAGACACCACCGATTATCGTAGAATAACGGAAAAATATGTTTCTCTACAGTCTTTTGAAGACCATGAAATCCTAATAATCGAATCCCGGGCTCTTACGCTTCTGGCTGAACAAGCTTTCACGGACGTATCACACTTGTTGAGGTCGTCTCATCTGGCCCTCCTGGCAAAAATTCTGGATGATCCGGAAAGTTCCGACAATGACCGGTACGTTGCCCGTGAAATGCTTAAAAATGCGGTTATCTCCTCACAAGGTGTGTTTCCCATGTGCCAGGACACCGGCACCGCCATTGTATTGGGTAAGAAGGGGCAACAGGTCTGGACCGGTTATTGTGATGAAAAAGCCCTTTCAAAAGGCATTTTCAATGCGTATACAAAAAACAATTTCCGGTACTCCCAAAACGCCCCATTAAGCATATATGATGAAGTCAATACCGGTTGCAATCTTCCTGCTCAGATCGAACTTTATGCCACACAGGGAGACAGCTATGATTTTCTCTTCATCGCCAAAGGCGGCGGGTCTGCAAATAAAACTTATCTTTACCAGGAAACCAAAGCCACGTTAACGCCTGAAAAACTGGTGTCCTTTATGGAAAGCAAGATGAAGACGCTCGGAACCGCCGCCTGTCCCCCGTATCATCTTGCATTTGTTATTGGCGGCACTTCTGCCGAACTCAACCTGAAAACAGTCAAATTGGCCACGGCAGGATACTTGGACACGCTTCCCACAACCGGAAACCTGTCCGGACATGCCTTCAGGGATATGGAACTTGAGCAAGAACTGCTCAAGATTTCTCAAAAAACGGGTATCGGCGCCCAGTTCGGCGGAAAATATTTTTGTTTGGACACTCGGATCATCCGTCTCCCAAGGCACGGCGCATCCTGCCCCATCGGACTTGGTGTGAGTTGCAGCGCAGATCGTAATATAAAGGCTAAAATTACAAGGCAGGGAATTTTTCTGGAACGTCTCGAAACCGATCCGGCCAGATACCTTCCCGGGCCCTGTGCATGGGATACCGGGACCGTGGCCATCAATTTAAATCGTCCCATGGATGACATTCGAGCCGAACTGAGCAAATATTCGGTTGCCACCCGGCTTCTGTTGACCGGAAAAATCGTGGTGGCAAGAGATATTGCTCACGCCAAACTCAAGGAGCGCTTTGACACCGGTCAGGGCCTGCCGCGCTATTTTAAAGATCACATTATATATTATGCGGGTCCGGCAAAAACCCCTGAAGGATATGCTTCAGGATCTTTCGGCCCGACAACGGCCGGACGAATGGACCCATATGTGCCCATTTTCCAAGAGCACGGTGCCTCCATGATCATGCTGGCAAAAGGGAATCGTTCAAAACAAGTGACTCAATCATGTAAAAAATTCGGGGGATTTTATTTGGGTTCCATCGGCGGCCCGGCAGCTCGGCTCGGTAAAGAGTGTATTACAAACATTGAAATCTTAGAATATCCCGAACTCGGAATGGAAGCGATTTTTTTGATCACCGTCAAGGATTTCCCCGCATTTATCATTGTAGACGACAAGGGGAACGACTTTTTTGAAAATCTTCCGGACCACAAGGATTGAAACCGTGTCAAAAATCAAAAAAGATTATGGCATTACGGAATGCCGTCGCTGCGGCACCTGCTGCAAAAAAGGCGGCCCGTGTTTTCACATTGAAGACAAGATGCTGATTGAGAACGGAATCATTTTATCAAAATATCTTTATACCATCAGAGACCATGAACTTTGCTATGACAACGTCAAAAAGTCTGTTTCGCCTGCAGCTTCAGATATCATTAAAATAAAAGCACAAAAAGATTCATTAACCTGTATTTTTTTTAACGAAAAAGAAAATGAATGCACGATTTATGATAACAGGCCTCTGGAATGCCGGGCGCTAAAATGCTGGGATACACGGGAGATTGAACGCATTTATTCTAAAAACAGGTTGACGCGAAAAGATCTTTTTTCAACGATTCAAGGGCTGTGGGACCTAATTGAAGACCATAACAGGCGATGCTCATATGAAAAGCTAACCCTGTTTATTGATAGTTTAAAAAAACATAAAAATGATAAGGCGCTCAGAGGCATCCTCCACATCGTCAAATATGATGCCCAAATCAGGGAACTGGTGGTGCAAAAGGGAGGCCTTGATCATGAAATGACCGATTTTATTTTCGGAAGACCGATCACGGAAACCATCAGAATGTACGGTTTTAAAATCAAAAAGAAAGGCGATAATTATCGTCTGATTCCGATTTAGAAAATGAAACAAAATTCCAAAGAAAAACACCATATTTCCTCCCGTACACTTCACCTGCGCGTCGCCGATTGCCGGCTCAGGGTCAAAACCATTGAGCTTCGGTCAGATACAGTTGCAACGGATCGACCAACACTGGTCTTTCTACATGAAGGTCTTGGCTGTATCGAACTCTGGAGGGATTTCCCGGAAATACTTTGCCAAGCCACCGGTTGCTCCGGATTGGTATACGACAGAAAAGGATATGGCGGCTCTGAAATGTTTGAAGATCCATGGCCCCTGGACTACCTACAAAAAGAATCTTTAATATATCTACCCGCACTGTTAAAGGAATGTAATATTGACCCTGCTGTTCTCATTGGACACAGCGACGGCGGTACCATTGCATTACTCACCGCCGCCATTCATGGCAATCTGATTCGTGCCATAATTACAGAAGCCGCACACATTTTTGTTGAAGAACTAACAATTGCAGGCATACGCAAGGTGGTTGAACGGTTTGAAACAGGTCCTTTAAAGGAAAAGCTCGCCCGCTATCACAAAGAGAATACGGAAACGATCTTTTACCGCTGGGCGGACAGATGGCTTTCACCCGAATTTTTGAGCTGGAATATACAAGGATATCTTCCTAAAATAACCTGCCCAATCCTCGTGCTTCAGGGTGAAGATGATGAGTATGGAACTCCTGCCCAGATCCAAGGCATCGTCGGCCATGTATCCGGACCCGCCCATTCAAAACTGATACCGGCCTGCGGGCATGTCCCCCATTTTCAGGCAAAAAATGTCGTCTTGTCCGAAATGACACAATTTATAAGAACAATTGTCACATAAAAAAAGCCCCGTCTTCTTAGGGCAGGGCTATTTGATATTAAAATCGGAAGCAGGGGTTATTCTTTCACTTTGGAATCTCCGGCATCGTCTTCAGCCTCTTTGGCTTCAGGTTCTTTTGAATCAGTTTCTTCCGTCTCGATACGGGCCTCGGCTTGCTTCTCGGGTTTATCATCTGAGTCTTCAGTGACGGATTCGGTTTTCACCTCTACTTCTTCTTCAGCGGCTTTTTCTTCGGATTCAATCTCTTTTTTCTCTTCCGATTTCTTTTGTTCAGCCCGCTTTTTCTTAAGAGCAGCTTTATCTTTCTTTTTTATTTTCTTCTTTTCCCCCTCTTCGGAATAAATCAGCTCGATCAAGGAAATCGGTGCTGCATCTCCGGACCGTCTCCCCAGTTTAACAATTCGGGTATAACCGCCGGATACGGATCCGAATTTTTGGGCAGCTTCTGCAAACAGCTTATGAACCACATCCGTTTCCCTTATGATTGAAAGCGCCTGACGCCTTGCATGAATATCGCCGCGTTTCGCCAGCGTAATCAAATCGTCGGCCCATCGCCTTAATTCCTTTGCCTTGACATCAGTCGTACGGATACGGTCATGTTTAAAGAGAGAGGTAACCATATTTCTGAACATGGCAGTCCTGTGACTGCTCGTTCTATTTAATTTTAAACCGGCTTTTCGATGTCTCATGGAACAAACGACTCTCCTTCCTCTAAGTCTTCCTCAGGTGGCTCAAATCCTTCCAGCTTCATCCCGAGAGAAAGATCCATTTCACTTAAGACTTCTTTAATCTCGTTTAAAGATTTTCTTCCAAAATTTTTGGTTTTTAGCATCTCTGCCTCGGTTTTGTTGACCAGTTGATAAATTTTCACGATATTGGCATTCTTAAGACAGTTTGCACTGCGTACGGACAGCTCAAGTTCTTCAACGCTTTTATAAAGATTCTCGTTGAATTTAATCTTTTCCTTCTCGTCAACTTTTTTCTCGGGTTCCGGTTCAAGATCTTCGTCAAAATTAATAAAATAATTCATCTGTTCCTTTAAAATCTTGGCAGCATATGCAACAGCGTCCTCGGGCAAGATACTCCCGTCTGTCCAGACCTCCAGGGTGAGTTTGTCATAGTCGGTTTTTTGACCGACACGGGCATTACCCACCACATAGGTTACCCGTTTAATCGGTGAAAAAACAGCGTCTATGGGTATCGTTCCCAAGGGTGCGTCTTCATCTTTGTTGGCTTCGGATAAAGAATATCCTTTATCTGTTTTGACGGTCATGGTCATCTTCAATTTTGCACCATCCGAAAGTGTCGCAATATGCTGATCAGAATTTATCACCTCACACCTTCCGTCATCACTAATGATATCCCCCGCAGTGACTTCGCCTTCTCCTTGTGCATCGATACGTACGGTTTTCGGTTCAGGATCGGAAACCTTAAAGCGCACCTCTTTTAAATTTAGTATAATTTCGGAGACATCTTCGTATATATTTTCGATAACACTGAATTCATGCATAACATCATCAATCTTTACAGATACTATAGCAGCTCCATAAAGTGAAGAAAGTACGATCCTCCTTAAAGAATTCCCAATGGTTATGCCGAATCCCCTTTCAAGAGGTTCACAAACGAATTTGCCGTAAGAGGGATTACCGGTTACCTGAACCTTTTCCGGCTTTATCATTTTTTGCCAGTTCATGCACATGAGCTCATTCGATGACATTATCATATCTCCAAATTTTGGTCTCAGAGGATGATCAGAAGGATATGTAACAGCCGATATCGGGTGTATGCCTTACATTCAACATCTTATATCCTAGATCTCACTTTACTTGGAATAAAGCTCCACTATAAGTTGCTCCTGAATGGGAGTTGTTATATCTTCTCGGGTGGGCAAACTTTTTACAATACCTTTATAATTCTCTTTTTCCAAATCAAGCCATTGTGGAACGCCTCGCCGCACTACGATATCGAGTGAATCGCCTATGGCCTGAACCTTACGGCTTTTTTCCCGGACTTGGATCACATCGCCTTTTTTGATAAGATATGACGAAATATTAACTTTCCTTCCGTTAACAAGAAAATGTTTGTGGCCTGTAAAATGGCGACCTTGAGCGCGGGAATTCACAAAACCCAGACGATAAACCACATTGTCAATTCTACGCTCCAGCATTACCAGCAAATTTGTTCCGGTAATGCCTTTCTGATTATCCGCTCTCTTGAAAAATAGATGAAACTGTTTTTCTGAAAGCCCGTACATACGTTTTACTTTT
This sequence comes from uncultured Desulfobacteraceae bacterium, assembly GCA_964539365.1. GTDB lineage: Bacteria > Desulfobacterota > Desulfobacteria > Desulfobacterales > UBA11574 > S5133MH16. The sequence goes on from CAZIIV010000053.1 coordinate 5,468, forward strand.
TGTTTTTCTCTTAACTGAATTCCGTAGTCCGAAATTTTTCTTCCACGGCGTTGACCGTGCTGACCCGGCGGATAACTCCGTCGATCAAAAGTACACTTGTCGGAATAACAACGATCTCCTTTAAGAAAGAGTTTCAAGTTTTCGCGCCGGCAAAGCCGGCATACTGAACCTATGTATCGTGCCAAGTATTCCCCCCTAGTTTCTTCTTTTTATATTTTATACTTTTTGTGGCAAATTTTTCTAACTTCGCAATATGTTCTTTTGCATTAAACCGTCAATCGTTAATACTCACTTCTTTAAACCCTGCGTCGTTTTGGCGGCCGACAGCCATTATGCGGTATGGGTGTTACATCTTTAATCATTACGACATTGAATCCCGCAGCCTGTAACGACCGGAGGGCCGACTCCCGACCGGAACCCGGACCTTTGACATACACCTCGACATTCTTCATCCCATGCTCCATTGCCTTTTTTGCCGCATCTTCCGCTGCAAGCTGAGCCGCAAACGGGGTGCTTTTCCGTGATCCCTTAAAGCCCTGAACCCCTGAACTAGACCAAGCGACCACATTTCCGGCAGGATCGGTAATTGTAACGATTGTATTGTTAAATGTCGACTGGATATGAACAACACCGGTCGATATATTCTTCTTTTCTTTCTTTTTGGTCCGGATTTTCTTTTTTGCCATGTATAATGCCCCTGTTTGTTACTGGTTTACTTCTTTTTAACTCCGCCTTTTTTCTTTATCGCAGATCTTTTCGGTCCTTTCCGCGTCCGTGCATTTGTGCTGGTCCGCTGTCCACGCACCGGAAGAGATTTTCTATGACGAAGCCCGCGATAAGATCCTAAATCCATCAATCTCTTGATATTCATAGAAAGTTGTGCACGAAGTTCTCCTTCAACTTTGTATTCGTCGTCAATGACTTTGCGGATTTTATTAATATCAGACTCTGATAAATCATCTGTCTTGGTATCCGGATCAATATTAAGATTATGGAGTATTCGTTTTGATATGCTTGGGCCTATACCATAAATATAAGTCAGCCCTATCTCAACCCGCTTACGTCTTGGTAAATCTACACCCGCAATTCTTGCCAAAGCTTATCCTCCTCTTTATCCTTGCCTCTGTTTGTGTCGTTTATTTTCGCAAATAACCCTGACAACTCCTTTTCTACGAACAATTTTACACTTAGCGCATATCTTTTTAACCGATGCCCTGACTTTCATACGATATACTCCTTCAGTTTGATACCAATCATTACCTTATTTGGATCTGTATGTTATTCTGCCTCGGGACAAATCGTAAGGTGAAAGTTCAACCGTAACTTTGTCCCCGGGTAGAATTTTTATAAAATGCATACGCATCTTTCCGGAGATATGAGCAAGAACTTGATGCTTATTTTCCAGTTCTACCTTGAACATTGCATTGGGCAGTGTTTCGAGCACCGTGCCCTCTACCTTAATCGCCTCTTCTTTTGCCATACTGTATCCCCCGTCGCGCCGCCTTATTTAGTACCTGAACGAAAAATCCTGGTTTTCGTTCGGGTACTATTTAAGACAACCAGAATCGGCACCTCATTTTAGCCCCGTTTCTTTTTTAAAAATCCTTCGTAGTGGCGGGTCAGCATATGAGATTCTATTTGCTGAATCGTATCGATCGCCACCCCCACAACGATCAGAAGCGCGGTACCTCCGAAATAAAAAGGAACGTTAAACTTTGTTATCAAAACCGATGGAAGTACGCATACCGCAGAAACATATACGGCACCTCCAAGTGTAATACGAGTCAACACCCTGTCAATGTGATCTGCCGTCCGCTTACCCGGACGGATACCCGGAATATATCCCCCTTGCTTTTTCATATTGTCCGCAACATCAGCAGGGTTGAAGGTGACTGCAGTATAAAAATAACAGAAAAAGAATATAAACGCGACATACAGAGTCTCATAAACAATATTACCCGGTCTCACCGACGAAGCCAAACTCTGTATCCACGGAATGGTTATGAAGCTGGCTATAGTCGCCGGAAACATTATAATTGATGACGCAAAAATCGGCGGTATAACACCGGACGTATTCACCTTCAACGGCAGGTGAGTGCTCTGGCCGCCATACATCTTGCGGCCGACAACCCGTTTGGCATATTGAACCGGTATCCGTCTCTGACCTTGCTCCATAAAGATAATAAACCCTACAACCAGTATCATCAGTACAATCAAAATTAGCACGGAAAATATTCCCAGTTCACCGGTTGAAAGGAGACGGAATGTGTTTCCGATTGCATTGGGCATTCGAACAATAATACCGGCAAAAATAATCAACGAAATACCGTTGCCGATGCCGTGTTCGGTAATCTGTTCACCCAACCACATAATAAATGCTGTTCCGGCCGTCAGAGTCATAACCGTCATGATCCTGAATTCCCAACCTGGATGTATCACCACCGGAGCACCGCCGGGGGAACTCATACTCTCGAGACCGATACTAATGCCAAATCCTTGGATGATACTCAACAATATCGTACCGTAACGGGTGTACTGGGTAATTTTTTTGCGTCCCTGCTCACCTTCCTTTGATAACCGCTCAAGATGCGGTATGGTCACAGTTAATAGCTGCAAAATTATCGATGCGCTAATATAGGGCATAATCCCGAGAGCAAAAACGGAAAGCCGTTCTAATGCACCGCCCGAGAACATATCAAAAAGACCCAGCAGCGTTCCTTTTTTCCCTGCAAAAAAGCTGGCCAGCGCCGTCCCGTCTATGCCCGGTGTCGGAACATGCACTCCTACACGGTAGACAATCAGGAGTGCCAATGTGAAAAAAATCCGTTTCTTTAATTCAGGAATTTTGAATATGTTGCCGAATCCACCGCCAACCATACTATAAAACCTCTATATTCCCACCGGCTTCTATGATTTTCTCTCTGGCGCTTTTGCTGAGCATGTCTATCTTTATTGTTAGAGGCCTTTTGATCTCGCCGTGTCCGAGCAGTTTAATACCGTCTCTTCTTCCTTTAACGAGACCGGCCCTGACAAGTGCCGCCTCATCCACGACACTGCCGCTTTCAAATTTTGCCAGGTCACGGATATTAATAACTGCTATTTTCTTTTTAAAAATATTTGTAAAACCCCGTTTTGGAAGACGACGATGGAGAGGCATCTGCCCGCCTTCAAAGCCGGGTCTTACACCGCCGCCGGATCGGCTGTTATATCCCTTTGTTCCTCTACCGGCGGTTTTGCCTTTACCTGATCCCACACCGCGCCCCACACGTCTTCGGGGCCTGCGGGATCCTTTTGGGGGTGACAATTCATTCAGTTTCATCAATCTTCTCCTCAACGTTAACCAGGTGCGATACAGCGTTGACCATCCCGCGAATGCAAGCCGTATCCTTAAACTCAACCGTTCTGTTCATTTTAGTCAGCCCCATGCCCCGTAATACCTTGCGGTGTTTTTCCGGTCTTCCAATCATACTTCTAACAAGAGTTACTTTTAATGTTCCAGACATTTATGATTCCTTCTAACTGGCACTTTTTCAAAGATCTTCTGCTGTTTTACCCCGTCTGGCGGCGACCTGCTCACGGCTCTGCAACCGACAAAGCCCTTGAATAGTAGCTTTTACAACATTATGAGCATTATGTGATCCCATACATTTTGTAAGAATGTTCTGAACGCCCACAGCTTCAAGCACCGCCCGAACCGCACCACCTGCAATAAGACCGGTGCCCTGGGAAGCAGGTTTTAACAAAACTCGTCCTGCTCCATACTTTCCTGTAACCACATAGGGTATTGTTCCGTCAATCAAGGGTACCTGGACCATATTTTTTTTCGCTTTTTCTATCCCTTTACGAATCGCTTCGGGCACCTCACCGGCCTTTCCGAGTCCATAACCGACACTCCCCTCGCCATCACCGACAACGACAATAGCACTGAAGCTAAACCTGCGGCCGCCTTTGACAACTTTTGCAACCCGGTTGATGTAAACAACCTTGTCGATTAACTGATCTTCACTTTTATCCTGCTTGAACAAAAATTTGCCTCCTTCGCTCATTAATTAAACTGATCCGTTAATCAAAACGGCTAGAAATCCAGGCCTGCTTCACGTGCACCATTAGATACAGCTTTAACACGCCCGTGAAATAGAAACCCGCCACGGTCAAAAACAACCTTTTTTAAACCTTTTTTAATGGCCCGTTCACCGATAAGTTTTCCTACGAAATCTGCCGCCGCAATCTTGTTTTCAAATTTAGGTTGTTCTTTAACAATTTTTTCTACACTTGATGCGGCTACCAGAGTATGTCCGTGCTCATCGTCAATAACCTGGGCGTAAATATTTTTTGAACTTCGAAAAACATTCAACCTGGGCCGCTCCTGCGTACCCGCGAGATGCTTTCTTATCCTTTTTTTTCTTTTCAAACGTGATTGTTTCTTTAAATCCAACTTCCCCATTTTTAATATCCTTATCCTTCTTTAACTCCCGTCTTTCCGGCCTTACGCTGAATACGTTCCTCGGCATACTTTATGCCTTTACCCTTATAGCGTTCCGGAGGTCGCAATCTCCTGATTGATGCAGCGGTATGCCCCAGCAATTCTTTGTCTATACCGGTAAGTTTGATAACATTTTTCTTGTCAACTTCGGCGGAAACCCCCTCTGGAAGATCAAAATTAACCGGATGCGAACGGCCAAGATTAAATTCAATCTGGTTACCGTTAAGCATGGCGCGATAGCCGATACCGTTTATCTCCAGAACCCTTTCAAACCCCTGGGTCACCCCGGTAACCATATTGGCGACAAGGCTTCGAGTAAGTCCGCGCAACGCGCGGCCGGTACTGGTATTTTTAATAACATCCACCCGTATCACCCCGTCTTCTATCTTGAGATCCACAGCAGGATGTATTGCTCTTGTAAGCCTCCCTTTTGGGGATTCTACAGTGATTACTCCGTCTTTATATTTTATTTTGGTGTTATCAGGCACCGATATCGGTGCTTTTCCTACTCTGGACATTGATTATTCCTTTTTTACCGCCGGCCAGCAACCATTCGTCACCGGTCATGATAATTGATCGTCATTTACCAATGACGACTGCCAACCCTACCAAATGTTGCAGAGAATCTCGCCTCCTAAATTTTCAGACCTGGCCTGTTTATCCGTCATTATTCCTTTTGATGTTGATAAAATCGCAACCCCCATACCGTTTAACACCGGTTTTATGTCCTTGCTCTTTACATAAAACCGCCTGCTCGGTTTGCTCACTCGTTCAAGGCCGATAATCGTGTTGGTCTGTTCTTCATCGTATTTAAGGTAGACGCGCAATATCCCCTGTTTATTATCCTTAATGAATTTATAATTTCTTATAAATCCCTCATCCTTTAATACTCCGGCCAATTCGGTTTTTAGCTTTGATCCGGGTATATCAATACTGTTGAATTTTGCCTTACCGGCATTTCTGATCCGGGTCAACATGTCCGCAACTGGATCACTCATTGCCATAGCCTTCTCCGTTATTGAAATGGTTTTAAGTTTTATGTTTTTAAAAATATGAATAAGGTTCCAAGTTTCAAGCCGGCTTAAAACCCAAAACTTAACACCTAAAACCTAATTTTAAAATATTACCAGCTTGACTTCGCTACACCAGGGAGTTTGCCTTCTGAAGCAAGATTTCGAAAACAGATGCGACAAATTCCGAATTTTCTCAAAAAACCTCTCGGCCTTCCGCAAATCGGGCAGCGGTTGTATTGCCTCACTTTGAATTTAGGTTCTCTCATTGCCTTCACTCTAAGAGCTTTTCTTGCCAAGTTTCCCCCTCTTTAAATTGACGCTTGAAGATTGATCATTCCTTAAATCTTCAATTTCTGAACGGCATTCCCATCAGCTTCAGCAGTTCTTTACCCTCTTCATCAGTCTTTGCAGTCGTAACGATAGAGATGTTAAGTCCTTTAATTTTATCAATTTTATCGTAATTGATCTCCGGAAAAATAATATGCTCTTTAATGCCCAGTGAATAATTGCCATGACCATCCAGCGCTTTTCCCGAAAGACCTCTGAAGTCACGAACACGAGGCAATGCGATGTTGACCAGTTTGTAATAATAATCGTACATACGTCCGCGACGCAGGGTAACCATGCAGCCTACGGGCATTCCTTCCCGCAGTTTAAACGCTGCGATCGATTTTTTTGCACGGGTTACAACCGGTTGCTGGCCGGCGATAATCTTAAGCTCCTCCGAAGCTGAATCAAGCAGTTTGATATTATGTATCGCTTCACCCAGTCCCATATTCAAAACGATCTTATCAAGCTTTGGAACCTCCATTATGTTTTTATACTTAAAGGTCTCAATCAACCTGGGGACAATCTCTTTATGATAATAACTTTTTAACTGTGACATTCACTTCCTCCGTCACTCACGCCTAAGAATCTATAATTTCGTTGCATTTCCTGCAAACACGCACTTTTTTTCCATCGTCAAGCCGTTTCATCTTTACCCGTACAGGGGTTACGCATTTGCTGCACATCAACATGACGTTGGACCAGTGGATAGGCGCTTCACTCTCAACAATCCCGCCTTGTCTTTGAGTAGCGCTGGGGCGGGTATGCCGTTTAGCAATGTTAATATTTTCGACAAGAAGCCGGTTGCTTTTCCTTTTTATACCCAGCACCTTGCCGATCTTTCCTTTATCTTTACCCACAAGAACTTTTACTTTGTCGTCTTTTTTTATGTGCCATCTATTTTGAGCCATGAATCACTTCTCCACAGATCCGTAATATTTTAAACTTATAAAATTTTTGCTCATTAACGTCATTGCTCATTTTCCGCGATTCATTGCCGCTAGCGGTTCGGCAGTTTCTGTTCATGTTTCACCCGACGCCCATATCGGTTAACCGGCAACTATAATACCTCGGGAGCCAGCGAAATGATTTTCATAAACCTTTTGGCTCTCAGTTCCCTTGCCACCGGACCAAATATGCGCGTGCCTATGGGTTCTTTGGTTTGTGAAATTAAAACAGCAGAATTATCATCAAATCTTATATAGGATCCATCCAACCTCTTGATTTCCTTTTTGGTGCGAACAACAACGGCTTTTACCACATCTCCTTTTTTGACCTTGGTATTGGGAATGGCTTCTTTAACAGAGACAACAATTATGTCGCCGACACTCGCATATCGCCTGCGGGAACCTCCAAGAACTTTGATACAATACAATATCTTGGCGCCTGAATTGTCTGCCACGGTCAATTTCGTTTCCGCCTGAATCATCTTCTTAACTTTCCTTGTATAATCCGTAAAAAAACCGTATTTATCATATCATATAACCATCAAATAGCTTTTTCGACTATTTTGCTCACACGCCATCTTTTTACTTTGCTGAGGGGTCTGGACTGAACGATCAAAACTTTATCTCCAACCGCTGAGCCATTGTTTTCATCGTGGGCGGCGAATTTAGATCGTCTCCTCACATACTTTTGATAAAGTTTATGCTTAACCAGTCTTTCAACCAGGACAATTACCGTTTTGTCCATCTTGTCGCTGACAACTGTCCCCACCATCTGTCTTCTTAAAATTTGTTTTTTCATGGCAACAACTATTCTTGGCCTATTTTTTG
>CAZIIV010000053.1:13165-16963 GCA_964539365.1 uncultured Desulfobacteraceae bacterium
TTCTTTTATTATGGTTTTCACCCTGGCGATTTCTCGCTTGATCTGCTTCATCTTCTGGGAATTCTCAAGCTGACCGATTTCGTGCTGAAAGCGCAGATTAAACAACTCCTCTTTAAGATCGTTTGCTTTCCGCAACTTTTCTTCCAAATTCAACTCTCTGATCTCGCTCGGTTTCATTACAAATTACCCCTCTCTATGAATCTGGTTTTTACGGAAAGCTTATGTGAAGCAAGCCTGAGGGCTTCTTTTGCCATATGCCGGGGAACTCCCTCCATCTCATAAAGCACTCTTCCGGGACGAACCACTGCAATCCATCCTTCAGGAGCGCCCTTCCCCTTCCCCATCCTGACTTCAGCAGGTTTTTTGGTAAAAGGTTTGTCGGGAAATATTTTTATCCACATTTTGCCGCCTCTTTTAACATGCCGGGTCATTGCGACACGGGCGGCTTCAATCTGCCTTGAGTTGATTCTACCGCATTCTATTGCCTGCAATCCAAATTCACCGAAATCAAGGTTACAGCCCCTGTGCGAAGCTCCCTTTGTTCTGCCTTTTTGCTGTTTTCGAAATTTTACTTTCTTTGGACTAAGCATGTCCGATATCTCCGTTACTCTTTAAGTTCTTTAAAAAAAATGGTTTTCAAAGGCCGTAAGATTATCAGCCGACAATCTTTTCCGAATTTTTCTTCAAAATCTCACCTTTAAAAATAAATACCTTGATACCGATGATTCCATATGTCGTACGAGCATCAATAAAACCATAATCTATATCAGCTCTTAAAGTATGTAGAGGGATGCGCCCTTCTCTATATTGTTCGGTTCTGGCCATCTCTGCGCCTCCCAGACGACCGGAACAGATAACTTTTATCCCTTGGGCGCCAAAACGCATGGCTGAAGAAATGCCGCGCTTCATTGCACGCCGAAATGCAACCCTTCGTATAATCTGAAGCGCAATATTCTCGGCCACAAGCTGGGCATCAATCTCGGGTTTTCTGACTTCCTGAATGTCGATAATAACTTCATGGGATACGATCTTTTCGAGCTCTTTCTTGAACAACCCAATTTCAGCTCCCTTTTTCCCGATGACAATCCCAGGCCTGGATGTAAAAATACGCAGCCTGACACGTTTGGAAGACCTTTCGATTTCAATCTTTGAAATACCCGCATGATAGAGTCTTTTTTTTATAAACTTTCTGATGTTATAATCTTCCAGGATATATTCGGCGTAATTTTTCCCGGCATACCACCGGGACTCCCAGGTCTTAACAATACCCAATCTCAATCCTATAGGATTTACTTTCTGGCCCAAGCTTTTCCCCCCTTCTAGATGGAATCTTCAGCTAAAACAACTGTAATATGAGCGGTCCTTTTTAATATGCGTGTCCCCCGGCCTCGTGCCCTTGCTTTGAAACGTTTCAACGTGGGTCCCTGGTCTGCGATAATGTTTCGAATCACCAGTGAATCTACGTCGATATCCATATTTTGATCCGCATTTGCCACAGCGCTTCGTATAATTTTTTCAACGATATGTGCCGCCTTCTGCGGCATAAATTTGAGCATATTCAAACTATCTTCCACCCGCCTTCCCTTCACGGCTCCCACCAGCAGGCGAACTTTCCGAGGAGAAATGCGTACATATCGCGATACAGCTTTAACTTCCATTACAGACATTTCCTTTTTGCGACGGTCTTACCGTTTCACTCTTGATTTCTTATCCGCAGCGTGCCCATAATAAGTCCGGGTCGGTGAAAATTCACCCAGCTTATGCCCCACCATGTCTTCCGATATAAATACAGGAATGAACTTTCTTCCATTATGAACCGCCAGTGTAATACCCACCATTTCGGGCACTATTGTTGACCTTCTGGACCAGGTTTTGACAACTCTGTTGCTCCGAGTCTCTTGGGCGGTCCGCACCTTTTTAAACAGTTTTGAATCAACAAAAGGACCTTTCTTCAATGACCGTGGCATAAACCTCTCCCGCTATTTCTTTGTACGCTTTTTGACAATCAACCGTGTACTCTTCTTTTTTCTTCGAGTCTTAAACCCTTTTGAAGGAACCCCCCACGGACTGCAGGGGTGCCGTCCGCCCGAAGATCTTCCTTCGCCTCCGCCCATTGGATGGTCAACCGGATTCATGGCAACCCCTCTAACCTTAGGGCGCCTGCCGAGCCAGCGTTTTCTCCCTGCTTTGCCCAAAGATATATTCTCATGAACCACATTCCCGAGCTGACCTATGGTGGCCTTGCAATTTAAAAGTACCATTCGAACTTCACCGGAGGGGAGCTTTATCAGGGCATGCTTATCTTCTTTTGCCATCAACTGAGCATAGGTCCCGGCGCTCCTGACAATCTGGCCGCCTTTCCCGATATGGAGTTCGATATTATGAATATGCGTACCCAGCGGGATATTTTTCAACATCAGCGTATTACCGGGCTTAATATCTGCTTCAGGCCCTGAAATCACGGTATCACCGACCTCAAGATTCATCGGAGCCAGGATATAGCGTTTTTCACCATCCGCATAATTCAAAAGAGCAATTCTCGCAGACCGATTCGGATCATATTCTATGGTGGCAACCTTGGCGGGAATTCCTGTTTTATCTCTTTTAAAGTCGATAATCCTATAGTGTCGCTTACTCCCCCCCCCACGATATCTGCAAGTAATACGACCATGAACGTTGCGACCGCCTTTTTTCTTGATTCCCCCTAGCAGACTCTTTTCAGGCGTAGTGCTTGTGATCTCATCAAATGTTGAATAGGATTGAGACCGCCTCCCGGGAGAAGTGGGTTTTACTTTTTTTACACCCATTATATACCCCTTTTATGCTCCTTCAAAAAAATCGATACGTTCACCAGGCATCAATTTAACGACCGCTTTTTTCCAGTTCCGGCGCTTTCCCACAATCCTGCCCCTTTGTTTGGTCTTGCCCTTAACCTGCATGGTTCTTACCGTATCCACATTTACCTTAAAAATATTTTCGACAGCCTGTCTAATTTCAACCCGGTTCGCCTTGCGGTCTACCTCGAATGACATCTGGTTGTAATCCTCTTTTTGAATACTGGTCTTTTCAGTAATCAAGGGCCGCTTAATAATATCATATGGATTCATCCGAGCAGCCTCCCTTCAATTCTCTTTATCGAAGACTCAAGCAAAACCACATTCTCATACTTAAGAATGTCATATACATTCAACCCTTCGACTCTTAACACTTTTATATCGGGAACGTTCCGGGCTGAAAGTTCCAGGGTTTCATCCCTTTTTTCGGTTATAATTAATGCGTTTTTCGTGTTCAATGCATTCATAACCTTAACAAATTCCTTTGTCTTAATTGTATCAAGTTCGAACTCGTCAAGTACAACAAGGTTTTCTTCCTTCAATTTGCTGCTCAATGCCATTTTAAGGGCAAGCTTTCTGACTTTTTTGGGAACCTTGTATGCATAGGATCGGGGATCAGGCCCAAAAGTAGAGCCGCCGCCTCTCAAAAGTGGTGCCTTAATATCCCCTCTGCGAGCACGTCCGGTTCCTTTTTGCCTAAAAAGTTTTCTGCCGCTGCCTTTAACATCGCTTCGATGTTTTACCGACGCAGAACCGGAACGTCTACTTGCAAGTTGCATGGTCACAACTTCGTGCAATATACTCCCGTTAACGGGTATATTGAAAATGGCATCCACAAGATCGATTTGTGAAACCTTTTGTGCTTTACTATTTATTACGTTTACAACCGCCATAGCACCGTCTCAATAATTTTATGTTGTGTCCATCCATAAATGGCCTTTTTGCCCAATCTCTGCGTTATGTT
>CAZIIV010000054.1:0-12684 GCA_964539365.1 uncultured Desulfobacteraceae bacterium
GGAATTGAGCTTTGAACCCCAAACCCTTGAACGGTATCTACCTTTTAAACATGAAACCCATTGTAGAAATTCTAAATCAGAAAGGATTTTTAAAGAGCCTGTTTGAATCGATTCCCTGCGGCGTTCTGATCATTGATGGTGACAGACGAATTTTGGCGGTGAACAACGTGCTGGAACAGACTTTTGGAATTTCCGGGGCACAGATAATGGATCAGCGCGGCGGCGAAGCATTAAAATGCGTGAATGCATTCAAAAACCCGAAGGGCTGTGGTTTTGCCGAAGAATGTGTCAGCTGCAGGGTTCGCAATACAGCACTCGAGGCGCTGTCGGGAAATCAAATACACAGGAAAAAGGCAGCGCTTCAGCTGTTGGCTGACGGTAAAACAAGAAGTTTGCAGTTACTTATCAGCGCTGCTCCCTTCGACCACGAGGGGAAACGGTTGGCGGTTATTATTCTTGAAGATATGACTGAACTGAACACCCTTCGGAGGCGCTTGAAAACAGATCAGAGCTTTGCCGGGATTATCGGACACGATGTCAAGATGCAGGAGCTATTCGAAACCATAAGGGAAGTTGCAGAAGTCGATGTTCCTGTTCTCATCCAGGGAGAAAGCGGGACCGGTAAGGAGTTGGTTGCTGCGGCAATTCACAACGAGGGCGTTCGTGCAAACAAACCCTTTGTACCGGTCAACTGTGGTGCATTGCCCGAGGGATTGCTGGCAAGCGAATTGTTTGGACATGTAAAAGGTTCTTTTACCGGGGCGTTGAGGGATAAGAAAGGTCGTTTTGAACTGGCGAACGGCGGCACCCTGTTCCTGGACGAAGTGGTTGATTTACCCAAGGATATGCAGGCAAAACTGTTGCGAGTGCTCCAGGAAGGAACATTCGAGCGGGTGGGTGACGAGAAAACCAAATCCGTGGATGTGCGTATTATTAGTGCCGCCAATCGCGATCTGAAAAGTGAAGTAAAAAAGGGTAATTTTCGCGATGATCTATATTACCGTATCGCTGTAGTTCCCATCTATCTGCCGTCCCTCAGAGAGCGAAAAAATGATATTCCGCTTCTTGTTGACCATTTTCTCGAAAGGGTTGGAAAGGATGGCAGGCAAGACAATCCGGACATTTCCGATGAGGCTGTTTTCTTGTTAATGGACTACCATTGGCCGGGTAATGTCAGGGAGCTGGAAAACGTTATTCAGTTTGCCATTGTCAAATGCAGAGGCCGGAAGATTTTACCCAAAGATCTTCCCGTTGAACTCTACAGACATGATGTGCCTGGAACTTCTCGGGGGCCCTCTCGAAAACTTGATCTTGAGATTGTAAGATCAGTGCTTGTAAAAAGCGGGGGCAACAAAGCAAAGGCAGCCCGGCTTCTGGGGGTAGGCCGGGCGACGTTGTATCGGTTTTTAGCGGACTATCCGGAAGCGATGCCGGACACTAAATAGTATCCATCCCTAAATGGTCTTTTTGCCCAATTTCTGCGTTATGTTCAAAAAATAATCCTCGGAATATTAAACATATGCCTGCGGTTATTTTTCTCACATGCCTTGATCTTGAACAAAAATCCTCATTTATGAATGGATACTAAATAAGTACAGAAACCGGGGTCTTGATAAGAAACCAGGCTTTGGTTATCCCCAGAGCCACCTATTTTTGACTTGGCCCAAAGGACCAGGTTCTCAATGTAAAAATAAAACGGGGCTCTGCAATTGAGAGCCCCGGTCATTAACCTCCATTAAAAACATTATACTTATCAGGTTTAGGCTTTCTGATAAGCGTCATCCATTGTCCGACGATCATCCATATCCATGAGAACCCTTTCTCTGGCTTTATCAATGCCAAGCTCTTTTCTCTTTTTATCGATATGGGCGATCATCATGCGCGCCATCTCCTTGGGATCGGCGGAAAATCCCCATTTGCCCAAACCCTGCTTTTCAAGTCCCTCAAACAGAAGCTTGTGGAATTTCGTTTCTCCAACAATGGGGAATGTTACCCCAAAAACGGTGAATACCCCCGAGGCGACGAAGTACTGCCCGATGCTTATGGCTTTTTCGCTCATCCATTCGGGTGCGGCACCGGCTACGGGCAAATCAGCGATACTATGTCCCAGACCCCCTTCTTGAACCATGGCAGAAGCTGCGATCAGAATCCGGCTGTTATCCACGCAAGATCCCACGCCCAGAACCGGTGGCATGCCCACGGCCTCACACACCTCCTGTAATCCGGGACCTGCAAGAATTGCGGCTTCCGGAGTGGTAAGGCCGGCCTTGGCAAGTGCAATCTGAGAGCATCCGGTCTGGAGAACCAGGACGTCGTTTTTGATCAATTCCTTAACCAGCTCCACATGAACCCAGTCCTGTTTGACTCTGGGGTTGGTACAGCCGACCACGCCGGCTACTCCCCTGATCCTGCCGTTGATGATATTGTCATTGAGCGGGGTATAAGACGCCCGGAAAGACCCGCCAAGCATGTAATTGATATACTCGTGGGAAAACCCATGGACCCCGATATTCTTGATTTTTGGAATTTCTATTTTTCCGGTTCTGTTTTTGAAGCGAGAAATAGCCTTAATGACGATTTCGTCGGTGCAGGCACTTGGATTGTGTTCATCCAGTGCAATGTGCTGTGCGCCTTCGATATGACATCTGGGATTGGTGGTGATGAGATGCGTTCCATAACAATCGGCCACCTTGGCCAGTCCCTGTTTGATACACTGGACATCGACAGTCATCGCATCTACAGCGCCGGTGACCAGAACGGCTTCCGTGGACATAAAATTCCCGGCATGGGGAATTCCGTGACGGGACAGCATTTCCGCACCCGAACAGCACATTCCCACCAGATTGATACCCTCGGCCCCGACTTTCTGCGCTTCTTCAATGAGTGTGGGTTCATTGACCGATACGAGCATGGATTCAAAAAGATTGGGTTCATGGCCATGAACGATAATGTTAACATGGTCTTCTTTAAGAACGCCCATATTCACTTCCACGCTGACCGGAGACGGGGTTCCGAAAAGGATGTCGGATATTTCCGTGGCCACCATGGATCCTCCCCAACCGTCGGCCAGGGCGGTTCGGCTGATCTGAGTGGTGATGTTCTCATAATCCTGATCCACACCCATGTGAGTCCGATGCATGAGCTCCATGATCTCCCGCATGGCTCCCCTGGGAACGATACCGAGTTTTCGCCAGAGCTCAAGTGTTTTTTCAGGAACCCGTTTGGCAAAGGGAATTTCCCCCTCCACCTGAGTATAGGTACGCTCCAGTTCCTGGTACAGATCCATTGCAATGTCCTGAATCTCACGTCCTTCAACTTCAATTCCGATGGAAGCCGCGACTTCCTCGAGCTTGTTCGGATCCTTGATTTCGTAATCCGTGATATTCCCCTTTACCACTTCACGGAAAAGATCAAGCATACTCATTCCGTGGTCCGTATGGGCGGCACTTCCGGAAGCAACCATTCTTGCAAAATTACGGGACATAATTGTATCAATAGTTGCACCGCAAACTCCAACTTTTCCATACGGATCTTTAGAGCTCAACCGGCAAGGCCCCATGGAACAATGTTTGCAACACGCAGAATCCGCACCGATGGGACAGGCTTTCATCCCGGCAGCCCGGTCAAATGCGGTTTCCACACCGTCTCTTTTGGCTTTTTCCAGCATTTGTGCGGTGGCCTCACAGATGGTGACATCCCTTGGGTTAATTTCTTTTTTCTTGGATAAAACTTTTTTCTCTTCCATTTTGCCTCCCTTCTTGGAAAGATTGTTTTCTATAAGAGGTGATTCAGCCCTCTTAATAGTAATTGTTACTATTAAATGTAAGTACCACAATGTATAATGTCAATGGTAAAAAGCAATAATCGTGCCGAAAAATTTTGAGAAGGCCGATACGGGCTTGACATGGAACTTTTTTCAGCTTAGAAGATATAGGGAAAACATTGGACCATCCAGCACCTGAAAGGATAAAGACTTGGTAGAAGAAAATAAAATGAGGATGACCCGTCAGCGCAAGATAATCTTAGAAGAGGTGCGAAAGGTCAACACTCATCCGAGTGCCGACGAAATTTATAAAATGGTTCGTTTGCGGCTGCCCAGGATCAGTCTTGGCACGGTTTACCGAAATTTGGAAATTCTTTCCGAGCTGGGTAAAATTCAGAAGCTTCAACTTAGCGGCTCCTTAAAACGTTTTGACTGGAATACAAATAAACACTACCATATCCGCTGTGTACGATGTAACCGGGTGGATGATGCTCCGATCGCACCGTTGAACCAAATCGAAGATGAGCTTTACGAGTCAACTGTTTTTGAAATAATAGGCCACAACCTTGAATTTGTGGGCCTATGTCCTGAATGCTCAAAAAAATTCGCGAAGTTGACCCAAAAAAATCATCCGTTATGACACATGTCTCATGATACATCTATGTATCATGCATCAAATATGAGACGTTTTTTCGGTTTCGTACCGTGCGTTTCCCGCGTAAGCATCTTTTATGAACAGGCTAACCCTGATTTAATTAAATTTGGCACGAATTTTGATTACATTGATAATGAAATTATTGGATTATCACAAGAATACCAAACTATAAGAAATTAAAGACAGGAACTCATTTTTATCGTGCTTCACTGATAATAATTTTGCCCAAAAATACAGGAATGGAGGTGTAACATGGAAACATGCCAACCTATTTTAAATACCGGCCTCCGGGGTTTTACAGTCGCAACAACCAATATCAGCGATGTTGACGGTACTGTCGGAAGATTGATTTATAGAGGGTATCTTGTTCAGGATTTGGCAGGAAAAGCTTCTTTTGAAGAGGTTACTTTTCTTCTTCTATATGAAAGATTGCCGCAAAAACAAGAACTTGAAAACTTCAAGAAACAGCTTGCCGGAGAAAGGGGGGTGCCGCCCGAGGTAATTGCAGCCCTTGAAGCCAGACCCAAAGATGCCCTTCCCATGGATATCCTCCAGGCGGCGGTCGCAATGTTGGCGAACCATGATCCGGATACCAGGGAACATTCTCCTGAAGCCGCACGTGGTATGGCCATAAAGCTCATCGCAAAACTTCCAACCATTGTTGCAGCCTGGGACCATATCCGTAACCATACAACACCCGTTGAGCCGGATCCAGACCTGAGCCATGCGGCCAACTTTCTTTATATGCTCAATGGAACAATTCCCGATGACGAATTGGCCGGCTTTTTTGATACGTGTCTGGTACTGCATGCGGAACATTCTTTTAATGCTTCCACATTTTCGGCCAGACATGTCGCATCAACAAGAGCCCACATGTATGCTGCCGTGACTGCCGGTGTCGGGTCTTTATCCGGAGAATTACACGGCGGTGCGAACACACGGGTGATGGAAATGCTCCTTGATATCGGCGATGTTGACCGGGTCGAATCTTACGTGAACAATTTGTTTGATACCGGCGGAAAAATCATGGGGATGGGCCATGCGGTGTATAAAACCGATGATCCCCGGGCACATATTCTTGCTCCCATGTCCAAAAAAATGGGGGAACGTACCGGCGAGCCTAAATGGTATGACCTGTCTAAAATTCTCGAAAACAAAGGCAAGGAAATCTTTAAACAGAGAAAAGGCAGAGATATTTATGTAAACGTTGATTTTTACAGCGCATCTCTTTATTATTACATGGGTATACCGGTGGATCTCTTTACTCCCTTATTTGCCATGGCCAGAATTTCCGGCTGGTCCGCTCATGTTATTGAAGAGCAGTTTGGAGGTGCTGCGTCCAAACCGGTGCTTTACCGTCCCGATTCCCAATATATCGGTGATTATTGCGGCCCGGAGCAGTGTGCTTTTGTGCCCTTAGGAGAAAGATAGTTTATGACTTGAAAAAGATGAACTCTTAAAAGGTCCGATTTAGACGGTTTCTTAAAAAGTTCAAATTCAAGGCGTGCAAATTTTGTAATTATGAGGCGTACTTTTCGTACGTTGAATGATTGCGAAATGCAGCACAACGCAGAAGTTGGACTTTTTACGAGACCGTCAAAAAAAGGGGGTTGTGTGAGAACCTGGCAATGTACGGTGTGTGGTTATATCCATGAGGGGGATGAACCGCCTGAAGAATGTCCTGTGTGTGGAGCGGATCGAAGCAAATTTATTGAAATAGTTTCCGAACAACCGGTGGAAATGGATCAGCCGAAAACCCAAGCCAGAACGCCGGAGTCAAAACCTGAACCAGCTGTTTTCCACCCCAAACTAAACCCGATTTTTGATCTGATGGTAAAGCATCATGTGCATCCGATTTCCGTTCACATTCCAAACGGAGTGCTTCCGGCTACTGTTATATTTATTGTTTTAGCCGCAGTGTTTAATTTCAGCGGTTTAAGTCAAGCAGCTTTTTACAATCTTATATTTGTTGTTTTTACCTTACCGCTGGTCCTTTTTTCAGGGTATATCGAATGGCAGAAAAAATACAGAGGCCGACTGACCCGGCTGTTTAAAATTAAGATCATTTGTGCCGCCGTGGTGTCATTAACGGCGGTTGTTCTGGTGGTATGGCTTTTCATTGATTCTCAGGCAGCAACTTCATCGAGTAATTGGTTATTTCTTTTGATTAACCTGGTCATGCTTGCTGCGGCCGGCATTGCGGGATTTATTGGGGGAAAATTTGTTTTTAAAGACTAAAATAAAAGAGAGCGTATAATGAATCAACGAGAAGATGCTCAAATGCAGCAGATTCGGAGAGAACTTACCGATTTGTTTCAGGCGGTTCATTTTGAAATTCCGACAGGAATCTCGGTGTGTCCGGAGAATCGCGTCTTGCCGGACATGGGGTGAGTTCTTGCAGCACTTGTGACGGCCCGCTTTTTAAAAACCAAAAAGTGATTATTGTGGGCGGCGGAAATAGCGCCGTTACCGAAGCCCTTCATATGCATCATATCGGTGTTCATGTAACCCTGGTCCATAGAAGCGACAACTTAAGAGCTCAGGACGTTTTGGTTAAAAACCTTGTTCAAAACAACATCCCGATTTTATTCAATACACAAGTCAAAGAAATCAAGGGAAAACAACATGTTGAAGAAGTTTTGCTTTATAATAATAAAACCGAAGAACTTTCAACCTTGCCCGTGAGCGGGGTGTTTATTGCCATTGGCTACGATCCTGCCGTAGGTCTGGCGCAAAAAATAGGACTTGAGCTTACCGAGGAAGGTTATATCAAGCACGATCAATATCGAACCAATATTCCGGGAATTTATACTTCCGGTGATGTGGCGGGAGGATATAAACAAATCGTAACGGCCGCCGGACACGGCGCCGAGGCGGCACTCACCATATTTGAAGACATCATAAATCCATATTGGACCTAAATTTCCCGTAAACCGGTTTTAACAGGAGTTTATAAAATTCCGCGGGGGTTATGTTTGACAAAATTTTCAGAGAATGCGAAAAGATCAAAATATAAATTGAGGAAAAAAGCGGAGCTTAATAAATTACTATAGAATACGATTGATCGAAAGGAGTATCTAAATGGCCGTAATTACCATCAGCAAGGAATTCGGAACCAACAGCGAAAAGGTGGCCTCCCAGACAGCCAAAAAACTTGGCTATGAGTATATTGGAGAACGTTTACTCGCCGAAATTGCCAAAGAACTTCATGTGTCCGAAAGTGAAGCAGAGATGTTTCGCAAGACCTCCCAATCTCGAGTCCTTCGTTTTGTCGATCGTTACACCTGTTCTCTTGTTCAAAAGGTGGTGGACCGTGAGCATGGTTGTCTGGACGACAAGAATTATTTTAAGACCACAAAAAATCTGGTTCAGAATGTATATGAAGCCGGTAATGCGATTATCCTTGGTTGGGGCGGCCAGTGTATCTTGCGAGGTAAACCCAATACCCTGCATGTTCGCCTGGTAAAGAATGAAGAAATAAAAATCAAGGAAGTCATGAAAAACAGAAACCTGGATCATAAAGCTGCAAAAGCATTCATCCAAAGAGAAGAAGGCGATTTAAAGGCTTACATCGAGTATTACTTCAATGAAGACTGGAACTCGGCACACCTTTATGATCTGATTGTCGATATGGGAAAAACCTCGGTTGAAAAGGCCGTTAATTTAATCTGTGACAACCTGAAGCACAAAACTCTGTAACATCATGCCGACCGGTCCAACCTGGGATGATTAAAATTGCCCATAATGTGGCTTTAAAAAATGCCCCATATGTTCATTCCGTATTACCTGGTTTCAGGTGTCAGGTTTCAGGGGCTAAGGTCAGAGTAAATGACACTGTTAATTCAACATTATTTGCCAACATTTTTTTTGTCTTTATTTTGAATTGTACCCCGCATACCCTTCGGGTAACCGGTTAAGAAGAAAAGATAAAAAAACCATTTGAAATTGCCTGTATGACAATTAAATATTCTTTAAAAAATAGCTTAAATAAAGTGAGACTTAGCACCTTAGTTCATCATTCCTGACACCTGACACCTGAAACCTTAAGAAAGATATGTAAGAAAATGGGATTAATCCGCCAAAGTTCGGTGGCGGATTAAAATTCCATCTGTATGCACGACGATTTTCACCACGCTGATAAACAGATCCCTATGGGATCTCCGCGAGCCTTTGGGAAATAAGATATTATGCCGTTGAGCTCAAGTACATATATGGCAGTTACCAGGCAACTGATTGCCAATCAAATTTTAAGACCTACCCAAGAATTTTTCAGAAAAGAGGTTGCAAGCAGCGTGCTACTCCTTTCTGCTACGGTTATTGCCCTGGTTTGGGCCAATTCCAATTTTGGGGAAACTTACCACAGCTTCTGGCACACCAAAATTTCTCTGGTTTTGGGCGAGTTTCATGTCAGCAAATCACTGGTCCATTGGATAAATGACGGTTTAATGGCGCTGTTTTTCTTCACCGTGGGGTTGGAAATCAAGCGCGAGCTTCTGGTAGGAGAACTCGCATCACTTAAAAAAGCCTTGCTGCCGGCGATCGCCGCCCTGGGGGGAATGTTGGTTCCCGGACTTATTTATATGGCCTTTAACCTGGGCTCCTCAAGCATGGACGGATGGGGGATTCCCATGGCCACGGATATTGCCTTTGCTTTAGGTGCCATTGCCATATTCGGCCACAAGCTGCCTGTAAATCTCAGAGTCTTTCTTGCCGCTTTTGCCATTGCAGATGACCTGGGTGCGGTATTGGTTATCGCCATATTCTATACCAAGGAAATTGTTTGGTTCTATGTCTTTGTCTGTGCAATGCTTACCCTTTGCCTTGCCCTGGCCAATCTTCTTTGGATCAGATGGACATTGGTCTATGCTGTTTTGGGGCTTGCCATATGGTTTTTTGTATTGGGCTCGGGGATTCATCCCACAGTGGCAGGCGTCATCGTTTCTCTGTTTATTCCGGCCCGCGGCAGGTATGATACCGATCGTTTTTTGCAGAACGTCGATCAAATAATGGAAAAATTCAAGTGCGAGGACCAGAGCTGTGGGTATTCAATTCTTCTGAATCAAGAACATATGCATGCCGTACATGCACTGGAACTGGCCTGCCACGACGTGGAGACTCCCTTGCAGCGGCTCATGCACGCCCTGCATCCATGGGTGGCATTTACGATTCTACCTTTTTTCGCCCTGAGCAATACGGGACTGAATTTTCATGGCGTAAATTTTTCAGAAGTTGCGGCACATACGGTAAGCCTGGGAATTTTTTTCGGACTGGTATTTGGAAAACCGATGGGAGTGTTGCTTTTTTCTTATATCGCGGTAAAAAGCGGAACGGGTTCTTTGCCCAAAGATGTCAATTGGTTACATATTTTAGGGAGTGGGATGCTCGGAGGAATCGGTTTCACCATGTCCCTGTTTATTGCCGATCTTTCATTCTCATCATTTCAAATGCTCGGCTATGCGAAGATGGCAATTCTTTCGGCATCCGTGGTATCAGCCATCATTGGGATCGGTTTTTTGGGCATCATCAGCGCCATCATTCCGTTTTCTGCCGGAAGTATGGACAAATTGCCGCTAAAAGACAATTGATGACAAAAGAGTGTATGATTTCCGCGTGATTTTTCAATACGTTCCGGTGAATTAAAGTCTAAATGTGTTTTTCAAGAATCGATCTTATATTATTCGGCTTTAATTTACCCGGAATTCTTCCCTTTAAAAGCCTTTCGTCGTAAGTCGGCTTTTCTTCCTGATAAAAGATGCCGATAGGAATGCGCTCAGCTTCTCCATAGGCCCATTCTCGGGCCCTGGCAAAGGCGGCGTCTCTATCGGAAGAATCATACTTTCCATCCGGGAGTTCGTAAACCTTTTTGTTGTAAAAATCATACGTATTAAAAAAAGTAAAACAGGGTTGCAGAACGTCAATAAAGGCAAAACCCTGGTGTTTGATACCGGCTTTAATCAAGAGTTGGAGATGCTTTGGTTTGCCTGCGAAGCCCCTGGCCACAAAACCGGCTCCCGCAGAAAGCATCAGTTCGATGGGATTCAGGGGGTCTTCAGGGCTTCCCCCGGGCGTGGATCGCCCGATAAAGCCGGCAGGGCTGGTCGGGGTAAACTGACCGGTTGTCAGTCCGTATACTCTGTTGTTATGGACGATGAACGTCACATTAATATTTCTCTTGGCGCTGAAAATCAGATGTTCAATGCCCTCGCCATACGCATCTCCATCACCGGCGTGACCGATCACCACCAAATCCGGATTGGCCAGCTTGATTCCGGTAATCGGGGGAGGCACCCGCCCGTGAATGGAATAAAAACTGTTCACATTTACATAGTCGACGATCTTGGCATGGCATCCTATCCCGGATGCCATCACCACCTTGCTAAGGTCGAGACCTTCTTCTTTGAGATCCGCCAACACCTTTTTTATAGAGGTTAAAATGCCGAAATTCCCACATCCCGGACACCAGGTGTTTGGGGCATAGGTTTCCAATTCTTTAGCTGTTGTCACGAGAGCACCTCCTTTATCTTATCTATCAGAAAATCTACTGTAAAAGGACGACCGTCGAAACGTAAAATCATATCGTCAACACAAATACCGTAACTGGAAAGATGTGCTGCCAGTTGGCCGGTGGCATTAACTTCGATATTGACGATCTTATCCGAATCGGACAGAGCTTTTTTTAAAGGCTCTACGGGCAACGGCTCGAGCACCAGAGGCTGAACCACCTTAAGCCCTAATTCCTCGGCCGCTTCTACACAGGACCCCTTGGTGGAGCCCCAACAAAGGAGAACCGTGTTGGATTCAAGATTACCATAAACCTTGACCTGCTCATGCCGGGAAAGTTCATCTTCCAGTGTCTTTTTTTTACGTAAACGTTTTTTCTGCATCCTGGCGATTTGTTCGGATTCTTCAGTGGTCAACCCATATTCATCATGCTCGTAAGAGGTCGCTTTAACCGTAGCCGAAGAATTACCGGGAAAGGCCAGCGGGGAAATGCCGTTTTGAGTATCCAGATATCTTTTATACTCCCCTTGACCCTCCCAAAGCAGGGGA
Source organism: uncultured Desulfobacteraceae bacterium (assembly GCA_964539365.1). Taxonomy (GTDB): domain Bacteria; phylum Desulfobacterota; class Desulfobacteria; order Desulfobacterales; family UBA11574; genus S5133MH16. Next base: position 11,469 of record CAZIIV010000054.1, read on the forward strand.
TCTTCGGGTTTGATCTTGTCAGGATCCGCGTCAAAACTGAATATGCTCTCACTTAAATGTTTGTCGGAAAGGACAACGCAAGGAATCTGAAACTTCCAGGCCAGGTTCATGGCCAGGCCGGTCAGATAAAAGGCTTCCTCAGCATCTCCGGGCGCCACAACCACCTTTACAAATTCTCCATGACCGGAATGGATAACAAAAGAAAGATCGCCCTGCATGGTATAAGTGGGCACTCCCGTACCCGGGCCGGCTCTTTGGCATTCCACAAAGACAATGGGGAGTTCACCCTGACCGGATAAACTTAAGGCCTCGGTCATCAGTGCAAATCCGCCGCCCGAGGTGCCAACCATGGTCTTGGCGCCGGCATACGCCGCGCCTAAAGCCATAAGGACAACGCCAATTTCGCTTTCGGGGTGTATGGTTACCACCCCCAGATCATTTTCATGCTCTGCCAGGTAGTGAAGAATGGAAGATGCGGGCGTCATGGGGTAGGCGATATACATATCGAGCCCTGCCTGCACCGCCCCCAGGGCAATGGCTTCGTTGCCCGACACCAATGGAAGCATTTTTTGATCCAGCTTGGAAACGGATAAACCGGCTTTTTCCGCCCGATGATATGCCGACTGAGCGATCTTAAGATTCAAATCAAGTTTTTTTTCTATTGTATCTGTTATGACCCTTTCCAGTAACTCCCACTCAATATTCAACACTTTGGCCAGCGCCCCCAAGGCGGCCGTATTTTTCATAATGGGCGCTCCTTCCAACTCCTTAACCACACCCATAAAGTCAATACCCACGCCTTGAGCCTCCACTTTTTCAGAATCATAGAGAATTATTCCGTTGGCGTTGAGGCGATGTTTGTGTTTTTCTACCGTATCCTGATTTAAGGCTATGATGAGATCAACCATTTCATTGTGGGCTTGGATTTTCTTTTTTGAGGCCCTTATAATAGAAAAATTGTGGCCGCCCCGAATCAGTGAGGGATAATCCTCATAGAAAAAAATACGGTAGCCTAATCTATTTAAAAGTTTGGCCAGGGTCTGGCCGGCCTGCCGGATGCCGTCACCCGCTTTTCCACCAATAAGAATCGACAGATCTTCCATGACAAATCTCCTATACAGTTACACGTCTCGATAATGTAATTTCCTGATACTTTACCCCAATGTTGCAAAAGTCGGAGGGCTTCAGAGCCAAGGCGCCAGGGGCGAAGCCGTAG
>CAZIIV010000054.1:12694-16875 GCA_964539365.1 uncultured Desulfobacteraceae bacterium
GTTAGCAAAAGTGGGCGGGATAATGACCCACGGCGCCCGGGGCGCCCCGGAAGTCAAATACGGCGAGCCCATGGCAACGCCGGATCTGGAGCCCTCCGACTTTCCCTAAGGGCAAAAAAGATGGCATAAAACAGGCCCGATCCTTAAGTTCACCATGGGTTTATTCCTCGTAAGGCGCTTTACTGTCGTGCAGCTTCAATACTCAAAAGGTTTTGCTATCCTTTGGCCATCTTTTTTATGCATCATTGGGGTTTATTGAATCAGCTTAATATAGCACCGGTCAAACGATTTACTTCCTGATCCGTACCGGTCTTTCGCGTATTAAGGATCCGCGAAAATCCCAGACACATCCGCGGCCGTATCTGTCGAAGATCCCGATGTCTTTTCGGGGCGGGTTTCGCGAACCCTCTCATGCATCATGTGATATGCAAAGACAGAGAATTTCTTCTGAGGGCCTGTGGTATGCTATATCCGATGTCTTCCGTATAATCGCTTCTGCTTGAGACACAGCTTTCTTCCGACATCATCTGCAAATCCTGAATTGCGTTAAGCAGCTCACAATCCTTTGCACACTCTTTTTTCGGTAAATGTCTCTTGGGGCAATTTTTGCAGGGCGAAGATATCATAATTCCTCCTTTAACCCGTTATCTTAAAGAAAGGTATATTATTTATTTCTTCCAAAAGTTCGTCCATATCAAAAGGCTTGTCGATAAATCCGTTACATTGATGATGCATGGCCTCGACCACAAGACCTTGATCACCATATGCCGTCATTATGATTACCGGTATGGTTTTATTGTGTTTACGAATTTTTTGCAGAAGTTCTATTCCGTTCATTTCCGGCATGGCGTAATCTGTTAAAACAATATCAATTTTACTGTCCCTGATCAGATGATCCAGAGCTTCTTTGCCGCTAATTGCTTCAACAACCTGGTATCCCTTGGTTCTCAATCCCCTTCTGAGCGTTTTGAGCTGCACTCTTTTATCATCAACGACAAGGATGGTTTTCACAGGTTATCTTCCTTTACAAAATCCATATCCAATCCTTTAATCTGCATATGCGCAGATGCTTTTTTGCAACTTAGGATGATCGTTAATAAACCTGTAAAGGGTTGCCCGCCCGACATTAAGAAGTCTTGCGGCCTTTGCCTTGTTGCCCCCAGTTTTTTTTATGGCGGACTCGACTTGCGCTCTGTCCAGTTTGCGTGAAGGTCCGCGTATGGTTTGAAGGAGAAGATTGTCATTAATCTCCATGGGAAGATTATCAGGGGTTATCTCATTACCCCTGCTTTTAACAAAAGCAAACTGAATGGCATTCTGAAGCTCTCTGACATTGCCGGACCATTTATATTCGGCGAGCAACATCATGGCTCTATCCGAGACAACAACAGAGTTCCGGTTATACTGTCTGGCCGCCTGTTTTAAAAAATGATTGACCAGAAGCGGAATATCGCTTTTGCGCTCACGAAGCGGAGGAAGAGAAATGGGCACCACGTTAATTCTGTAGTACAGGTCATCCCGAAATCTGTTTTTTTTCATTTCTTCTTTAAGGTCTTTATTGGTTGCGCTGATGACCCTTACATTGATCCGAACCGTTTTTTCTCCGCCCACCTTTTCGAATTTGCCATCCTGAAGAAAACGCAAGAGCTTTGCCTGCATGTGCTTTGAAAGTTCGGCAATCTCGTCCAAAAAAATTGTGCCGCCGTCCGCCAGTTCAAGTCTCCCCCTTTTATCGCGAATGGCGCCCGAGAAAGAGCCTTTTACATGTCCGAACAGTTCGCTTTCAACAAGCCCTTCCGGCATGGCTCCACAATTGATCGGAACAAAAGGCCCGTGTTTGCGGGAACTTGCCTTATGAATGGCTTCGGCGACCAGCTCCTTTCCCGTGCCGGTTTCACCGAAAATATGAACCGGATAATCGTATCCGGCAACATTGATAATTTGCCGAAAAACCTCGATCATTTTTCTGTTTCTACCGATAATTCCAGAAAAATCAACCGGACTTTTATTTCCTGTTTTGTGGTTGCCTGAATTTAAAATTTCTCTGAATGATATAATCTCTCCAGGTGTGTTTCGATGATTACCGTGCTTTTTCAGGATCTCGGCTTTCACATCTCGGGGATTTAAAAACGCCTCGGAAGGCAAGATATCAGCACCCCCGAATCGGGTTCTCTTATATTGGTCATAGGCTTTGTTTGAATAATCCATGGTAACTTCTCCCCTAAATTCCAGTTTCAAAGATGCCTGTTTTTCTAGAGCATTAAATATGCCAACACGAAAGAATGGTGGGAAAAGGGTAATAACTGCTGAATAATCAAAAGGATGGGTCGATAAAATTCCGGCCGGAAAGATATCCTGACGGGCGGTAACCGGGTAGTGAAGATATGCAAAAAATGCATATCTAAATACAAAATCCTGAGTATTATCAAATAATTGCTTTTAAACTATGCAAAAATTGATCATCTATATTTGAATGGGCCTTTACTTCACACCATAGATTTTGAGTTTTTTTCTGAGGGTATTCAGAGCAATATCGAGCAGTTTCGCGGTTTGAGACTTGTTGTTTCCGGTTTGATTATAAACGTTGAGGATATAGGACTTTTCCATTTGTGCAAGGGTGGCTACCGGCGTTATTCCCGGCATATGTTTCGGTTTTGTTTTTGGTTTTTGCTTTTGAATCGTGTCGGGGAGGAATATTTTAGAGATTTTTCGTCCCTGGGCAAGGTTTGCGGCCGATTCGATAATGGATTTCAACTCTCTGATATTTCCGGGATAGTCATAAGATAAAAGCAGCGTCATGGCGTCTTCTTCTATACCGGTATTTTTATCTTTACCTGGTAGCTCATTCAAAAAATGGTTGGCCAGCAAAGGGATGTCTTCTTTTCTTTGCTTAAGGGGCGGCAGATGAAGCCATCCTCCTTTCAGGCGGTAGTACAAATCTTTTCGAAACTTCCGGTTGGTCATGAGTTTTTCCAGATCCTCGTTTGTTGCGGCAATAAAACGGATATCCGTGTTCCGGGGAGTGTCTGTTCCGAGCTTTATATATTCTCCGTCCTGTAGAACCCGGAGCAGCTTTCCCTGAAGCTCCATTGGCAGGTTGCTTATTTCATCCAGAAACAGCGTCCCCTTGTTTGAGTGCTCAAGATAACCGGTGCGATCTTTTTCAGCTCCGGTAAACGCTCCCTTTGTGTGTCCGAAAAATTCCGCATCAAAAAGGGGACCCGTAAGTGAGGCCATATTGACGGGAGTAAACACGGAATTTGACCTTGGACTGGCCGAGTGAATCGCTCTTGCCAGAAGTTCTTTTCCGGTTCCGCTTTCTCCGGTAATCAATATTGGAATATCGCTTGCCGCATGAAGTTCGGCTTCTTTTAATATTTTCAATACATCTGTCGATCCGAAGATAATTGATTTGAAGGCATGTTCATTCAGAAGTTCCGGCAGGCGAGTTCCCTTGCCGATATCCATAATATTAAACAGCCGCTTTCTTTCAAGAGCACGGTTGATGGATAAAACAAGGTCATCTTTTTCGAGAGGTTTTACAAGGTAATCATAGGCTCCTCTTTTCATGGCACTGACTGCGGTCACCGCTTCATCCAGAGCCGTAATCATGATGCATTCGGTTTCAGGACTGTTGTTCTTTATGACTTCAAGAAGTTCCAGGCCGTCCATGCCGGGCATAGATACATCGATCAGGGCAATATCAAAGGGTTCACCCCGTTTAAAAACCGAAGCCGCCTTTTCAGGGTCATGTTCAAGCCTAATGGATGTAAAGCCGGAAGTAATCAGAGCCCTTCGGATGATTTTGAGGAAGGTTTGATCGTCGTCTATGGCTATTATTCGGTTTGGCAAGGCACCCCTCATTTCTGAATTGGGAATTGTATTTGTACCCAATATATATTTATGGATAGAAACTGGGGTGGTGAAAATCGCCGTGTATACAGATGGAATTTTAATCCCATTTTTGTTCAATATGTTAAGGTTTCAGGTGTCAGGAATGATAAACAGAGGCGCTGGAACCTGACACCTGACACCTGAAACCAGGCATATGGGAAGGAATAACTATGGGATATTTTTTAACACCCTATTATGTGCAATTTTAATCACCCCAGATGGAAACTAACTGGTGTCCAATATCAATGTAAACTTGCTCCCTTTACCTAATTTACTTTCTACTTGAA
>CAZIIV010000055.1:0-11121 GCA_964539365.1 uncultured Desulfobacteraceae bacterium
TCATCAAAGTAACTAGAATAGAATCGAGTTTGCGATATATAAGAATTCAGCCAAGCCCCAAGCCCCAAATGTCTCTCTATTGCTTCCACCTACTACAGAACTTTTTGAGATGTCTGGTAGCTTGAATTCTACAATGTCTGCATATCCATCTGGTTGAACAACAAAGAAGTCAGGTCTAATGGCATCCCTCTTCTCGCTCTGCCACTCACATGTCAATTCAGAGTAAACATCTTTTGCACCAAATTTCATCGTTAAAATGAATTGGTTCTCTGTTTCTGACAAATATGAAGTAATGTCCGTTTCTGAGCTATCCTTACTACCCCATCTTTCAATAAACCTATTGATTTTGGGTAATTGGATAAACTTGTAATCATCGGGCATTGGGTAGGAATAGTGGGCATCTGCTTCAACAAGATCTTTCATATTTTCAAGGTTGAAACCAAAGCTGTCTATATCTTCATCTGAATCATCAAAATAGATAGGAAAAAAGTCTAACCACTTAATTCTTCTAGCTTTTAATCCAGAATCATCAGCATCAAAAAACATCCCATTCACAATTCTAGTGAAGCAGCCTTTCATTGGCTCAGGGGCTGGTGTATTAAATCCCATGATGCTGTTCTGAGCGGCGAAATTCCAGCCTAACTCCGATAACCTATCCCACCCTCTATTCGTCGGAAAGAGCAGGTCTTCACTAAACTGTGGTAGAGGCATAGGAATGTCTATCGTTGAATCATACTCAAATCCCACGATTTTCTCAAAAATATTACAATCTTTTGTTGAATAGTCGTGGTATTGAAGCTCCATATTTCCTTCTGGCTTTAACTCCTTAATGAATTCAGAACCTGTATACTCAACAGCTATATGGGTTCTTCCTACGTATACAATTACTTTTTCATGATTAAGAAGAAAGCCCGGAACGGTCTTGATTAGTTCAGGATGATCTTTTACGTATTTGTATAACGGCCCCCAATAGCTCTTCATTAATTCCTGCATAAAGGCCATGACCAGATGCTTTATAGATGAATGGACTTCTTTTTCAGTCATACAGTGCTCGCAAAATTAATTGAGGCATAACGGCGCGGGTAACCAGCGGGCCGAAAGCTTAATGTGAACCGCAAATTTTAACGAAAACCGCCGAGTTTCTTCCCGTCTGGTTCACTCGTTTGTTCTCCGGCGGGAATTAAACTGCAATTGGTGTGAGGGTGAAAACGTTTGCGAGTTGACCGGCTGCCTTAACGTCCCCTCTGCGTAAAGCGTCTCGAACATCATCAAGTTTTTGTGCGTCATCAAGGGATAAATAAGGCGACCAACCTTCATCAGCATCAATCAGTTCAATATCAACTTTGGCTACGTATTGTCCCTCATGTACGAGTTTTGTGTAATGCCTCTTTTTCATGGTTTTCTCCTCATAAAATCTTTTGACCACCTATCTGGATCTGGCCTATAAGCGGTGACCAAAACAGCAGGTGACGAAGTACCTTTAGGAATTCCCCATACTACATGGATCGGGTTGCCCTGCGCATCTTTCTGCAACACCAGAACACATGGTCCCTTTGGATATTCAGGATAATCTTCGACAACAATAGCTTTAGCGACACCGGCCATAATATCCCTGACAAAAATGCCGTCTTCGGCCAGTTCATCATAGCCATGGTCTGAAATCATAACATTTTTACGTTCGATTAAATCAAGAATCAGTTCAAACGTGTTGCTCATGTTTATATATTAACTCCTTTGATTGCATTCGGCAATGAGATCCAGGAGCGTTGCCATTTTCTTTGCCGGAGAATGTTCGGCATAAGGCGCGGCGGCTTTTTGCCGTTGCCCTTAATGCCGGTGTTATGTGGAACTCCTCATGAAACTTAAAGCAAAAGATTCTTTCAAAGGACCTACAATTGGCTCCAGATCTGGTGGACTAACTATTTTTATTAATAGACCTTCTTGCTCAGCATGCTTTTTGAAGACATCATCTGATGGAGAATTTCCAGGTAAGATTAAAATATCGGCCCACTGATTCTTGGCCCGGAATGCAGCTTGAAATAAATCTCTTACATCCTTTTCTTGGGGCGCTTCATCCGCTACACGCGACAAAACATGCCCAAATACATAGCAGCTAGCGGCATCAACTAAAACATATATATCGTACGGTTCATCCTGAACTAAGAGGAATTCCTCATTAATCCGGACTGCTATCCATGCTTCATTAACACGGTATTGATCTGGTGTGATCATATCGATACTCCATATTGCTCTTTATTAGAACTACATAACGACATGGATCACCAGCAAGGAATAGCGCAAAGCGAAGCGACGCGCTATTTCTTGTCAGGTGTATCCAATTGTTCGGCTTCCTCGAGTTTTTCAATATCGATTTTATCTTGCAATCTTCGGCTTGCTTTCTTTGCTCGAATAAGGTCAGATCGCGAAATGAATAATATTTTAAGATCATCCAGCTGAACCACTTCACGATTTTTCCAAGCCTCATCGAACTCGATTCCAGGGATCGACATCATAATATCGACTCTCAACGGGGGCCTTCCCATCTGATAGAAATAACCTTTATGTGTAAAATCATCTGAAGTGAGATTTTCCAACGGTGCACCAAATTCTTTTAAGGCCGAATACACGCCTTCTGCATTATCTTGATCAGTTGCTATAAACACATCAAGGTCTTTGGTGAAACGAGGCTCACTATATTTCATAACTGCATATCCACCCACTATGAGATAACGAACTTTATACTTTTCGAAAAGTTTCAATAGTTCTCTGAAGTCTGTACTCGTCAGCATTTTTTCCTCGAATTAAAAAATAATCATTTAGCATTTCCGTTACTGCCTCGAAAATGGCAAGATCTCCCTGGGATTGCCAGAAGCGAATATCGAATAAACGCCTATCATCTGTTATACGTTGATAATTCTCTTCTATTGTTTTCATCTTACTTACCATACGGCCAGCATAACCGGCCGGCAAACACCTGCAAAGCGAAGCGGAGCTGCTGTTTGCCGGTCCGAGTTCATGCTGTGGTTGGCGCTATTGGATTTGTTTGAGCAGGGTTTGAAGTTTTATACGGAGACCTGGCAGTTTGTTTGAAGCAACATCCCAAACAATCGTGTAGTCAACACCGAAATAATCATGAATCAACCTGTCCCTCATTCCAGAAACTTTCCGCCACTCAACATCCGGTTGCATTGCTTTGATATTTTCGGGCAGTTTTTTTGAAGCTTCTCCGATAATCTCGACACTTCGGACAAACGCTCTTTTAAGAGTCTCATCGCGGACAAAAGATTCGTAATCCGTATCTGAAATCCGGCTCAAAATGTAATCGATTTCGTCGAGCATGTGGCAAATGTATTCAGGCGGCGACAGGGACACGCTCTACCTCCTTTAAAATATGGGGGCCGATATGCGGACTGAGACCTTCCGGAGTAACGACTTCAACCTTGCGCCCCAAAGTTTCTTCAAGAAGGAAGGAAACTTCCATAAAATTATCAAAGGTATGCTTTTCAGGAGTAAATTCCACGAGAATATCGATGTCGCTTGAGGGGGTTTGTTCACCTCGTACAAATGAACCAAATAGCCCGATATTACTGACGCCAAAAAACAAAAGCCGCTCACGTACTTCCAGGATGCGTTTAATCAGGTCTTCTTTGGTGGCTACCTTGTTTTCCATTTCTCAAACACCTCCTCGTTAATTTGTACCACCAAAATACAATAAAAACAATTGAAAAGCAATAAAATCAATCGTCTAAATGTGCGGGACGCCAACGCTGCAAATCAGCCGGCGCGGTTAGCGATCGGCTGAATTTGCCTTGTTAGGTTCACGCCGTTATAATCCCAATGATGAAACCAAGAGCAACAGCAAGAACAAAGTAGCAAGCGATTGCCGCAACACCTATTAGTTAAATGATCTACCATGATAGATTATTTTTGTCCAATTTGTGGTGCACTGAACGGGCCGCGTAGTATCTTGCGGCCCGATAAGCGGCGCGAAGCACCGCTTATCGGCCGGCGTAATGGGCGGCATGCTCCTCGCCGTCCCGTGGACGCGGTGATACCCCTTGGACTTGGTTTGAGGATTACTGATCAGAAAACCTTGCCTTTCCTGATATCTTCCAGTGCATCCTCATAGCTTTCACGCACATTTGCAATAAGTTTTAAAATTTCATACGATGCTTCGGATTGTCTTGCGATGTTATCAATTATGAGAATAAGCGGCTTCATATTATTAAGCGCTCTGACACATTCCCAACTCATTGCTTCATCAATATGAAACAATAATCTGTCAGAGCCTTCAAATCCAAATTCTTTTTCTACTTGATCTCGCAATATCATCCAGGCACCTTGAAGGTCTGATATTGCCGTTTTTAGGTATCCAGTTTCTTCTTGTTCAAAGCTCATCTTAGGATTCCACCTTGAGGTTAACGATAAGGTGAGCTGGCCGGCAACGGACAGGTCGAATTTGAACCAAATTCCCGCTATTCGCGATATAACACCCGGTCAACTCAACCGACTGGTTCGCAGCAGGCAATTTTGTTTATGGCATTTCAACTGTACGCACGTACCCTCAAAAAGGGATTTCTTCTTTATCTGAATCACCATCAAAATCAAAAGGCATCATTTCGCTTGCGGTCACGCTTATCGCCCTGCATCACAGGCCCAAGTTTGCGAGCGGTCCTCGTGCATGCAGATGTTATCGATAATATTTTTTGGGGCGTGAAGCCACGATTTTACCGGTTGTTTTGTTTCTGATGATATCCGGCAACTGGTTATTTTTTAGATGCTTTTGCTTTATTTTTTGTGCTGTCACCATACCTCTCAACTCCCGTGTAATTTTATACCTGTTTGGAGGAACTAAAATTACAATTTCTTTATCAGTGTGAGAATCTAATATGAGTTGTATGGCTGGACAAAGATCGGAGTCTGCCGTTATGATAAGTGCTTTATCGAATTGGTTCATATGGTAGTGATGAATCAGATATGCGGCGATATTTACATCACTTTGTTTTTCTTCGTGGGCTGTCCATTTTGCACCACAGCTTTTACAATAACCCGGCTTCTTTTTAAAGTTGCCAAGGATGGGGGTGACACCAAAATACCTTATAGCCTTAATAAATTCTTCATGCCTTTTTCTTGGCTCCTTTAACCAATAGGCCAGAGCGGAAAAATAATAGACATATTGAAGTTGTTCTGTGGAAGTTTTGACGAAGGCATCGGCGAGGGACCATAAATTTAACCACTTAAGATAATTGAACTTTGGCCCTAAATCATCAATAGAGTGATATAGATTAAAACCGTCTATATAGCAATTTAGCCTTTTCCTGACAAAATATTATCCCATAAAAAAACCCCGGTGCGCGGGCAGCCGGGGGCCACAAGACGGAACTTGCAGGATGATATTTAAAATATACACATTGATCTTTTTAATGTCAATATTTTTTAATGAATATCTTTTCATTTTGATCGATTTATATATTGAGTTTATTCCATACTTCAGCTTAAATATTTTGATTCCATTACCATGAAATCTTTGAATAAGTCAAGAAATTCGGTTTACATTTCTGTAGTATCCTAATATTTCCTTAATATTTCTCTAAAATTAAGCTTATTCGATGGAATATTGCTTTATGGATAATTGCAGAAATGATCGAATATTTCTTTATTGTATCCTAAATTAAAATATTATATAGAATAAAATTAATATGAGTTTATTTTATTTAAACCTTGGACAACTCATTTCGAAACTATAATATATTAAATGATTATAAATGCTTACTATTTATTGTCCGTCAAATGCGTTAATTGCAGAATTTAGATTTTGTATGAGGTTTCAATGGATCGGTTTAAAGACTATTTGCTGGCCAAAAGGATTGTTCCGGAAAACAAAATTCCTTATTATATTGCGTGGGTTTCACAGTTTTACGCATTTTGCGATAAAACCCCGGGGGATGACGTATCTTCTGCTGAGGCGGAACGATTTTTAAAGCATCTGACGAAATTCCGTGAAGAATGGCAGATCAAGCAGGCCAAAGAGGCTATTGAATTGTACGCATTCACCCGCCGTCAGGCATCCGGCCCGCTGGGGGAGCGGAGCATGGAATCCGACAGTCAATGGAAATCCGTGGCCCAGGAAACCATACGTATGCTTCGGCTGAAACATCGATCCTTGAGAACGGAGAAGACGTATATGGGCTGGCTTCGGGATTTTTACCGGTTTTCCAATAGTACGCCGCCCCATGCATTGGATGAATCCCATTTAAGAGACTACCTGACCCACCTGGCGGTGGATCGCAAAGTGGCTGCGGCAACCCAGACCCAGGCCTTTAATGCTCTTTTGTTCGTGTTTCGACATGTTCTGGATAAGGAAATCCGGAACCTGCACGAAGTTATCCGGGCCCAGCGAAAGCGCAAGCTGCCGGTGGTTTTAAGCAAGCAGGAAGTGTTTCAACTGTTCGAACACCTGGAGGGAATCAACCTGCTCATGGCTCAGCTTATCTATGGCTGCGGGCTTCGGATCAGCGAGTGCGTAAGGTTGAGAGTCAAGGATGTGGATTTTGAACAGAATGTTTTGACCATTCGATCCGGAAAAGGGGATAAAGACCGGCAGACCGTTCTGCCTGAAAGTCTTAAAGACGATCTCAGGGAACACCTGCACGGCGTTCGCGAACTTTATGACAAAGATCGGGAAGATCACATTGCCGGTGTGTATCTTCCCGGCGCTTTGGACAAAAAATATCCCAATGCCGGAAAGGAGTGGATCTGGCAATGGGTGTTTCCTTCAAAGTCTCTGTCTGTGGACCCGAGAGCCCGAAAAATCCGGCGCCACCATGTCCACCACAACACCCTTCAAAAAAAGATCAAGCATGCGGCCCTTAAGGCCGGTATTGCCAAAAAGGTCACCGTGCATGCTTTACGCCATCATGCCGACTCCAGGATTATGCCGACTAACCGCGTTGAGAGAAAAGCCCTTCTGGCTTCTCTGCAATTCGAGTCGGCATAATCAGAGACCTTCTGGAAAAAGGCTACGATATCCGGACCATACAGGATCTTCTCGGGCATGCCAGCGTTCAAACCACCATGATTTATACCCATGTGGCCGGCAAGAACCGGCTGGGGGTAAGAAGCCCGCTGGATCTTTAATTATTGCTTTACCAAAACCCCTGTTTTTGTAACGGGTACATTTCTGGATAATAGGCTGTTTTCATGGGTTGAATCCTCCACCCCTAAGGCTCTGAACCGTTAGCCCTATGCGGCACGGTTTGATTTAAATGCCTTGAACAGCGATGAGTCCATTACCGCTTCGTAGCCGGTTAACCGGGCCACAACCACGTCTTCTGAATCCAGGAATGTAAAATCTCCCGTCATTTTATGATCGGTCACTTCTTTGACTTCAAGGACCGCGGTAACGCCGTCGGTGGGAAATGTATCTCGATACTGGCGATAACTGACACTGTAGCTGGGCAGAGAAAGGGTTTTCCGCTCTTCGAAGCACCATATAATGGCCATCTGACACGCGCAATCCAGAACCAGGGGATCGGCGATCCATCTGCTTCTCAACGGATCGGTCATCCATTTTTCGGGGGATGGTGCTGAAGAAATTCGTGCGGCCACGGACCGCGGGGAATATCCGATGATTTCACGGATTCCCCGCAGCTCCAGACCGTGAAACAGGATTTTATCATATATTTCGTCGATGGTTCTGGAATACCCGTTGATGCCCATGTATCGGGATTTGTCAAAATTGGGGGGCGCTTCTATCTTGTCGGTTAAAATCGCCCGGGCGCTGGAGTGAATAATATCCATATTATCTTTAATTCCGTCCCTGATTTCAACGGACACCTCAAAAACCGACCCTTTTTTTCTGGTTTTGCCGGCCATAAGGCGAATCAACTTTTTTTTCTGATCAAGTTTGATGCCGTGAAAAATACGCATGTCATCCAGACCGTGAAGCAAAAGACCCGGATTTTCATGCAGAGCGCCGTGGCCGAGCCATTCGGCGATCAGGGCGAAGGGGACCACGGGTTTCCCGTCCAGGATATGGGCGTCCAGGATCGGGTATGTGTGGACGTCGATTTCCCGTTTAACGGTCAAAGAGAGTTTCTCGTTTTTATTTATATCCACGGGTTGATTTAAGGTCGAACACACGGTTTCGTCGGCATGGTTCTCTGTTGCGGCAATGATATTGGCGCCGATAACCACTTCCACCGGGGCGCCGGTGTGACCCATCATCTCATAGATCATGCACGAGGCTCCGGCATCCAAAGGAATCAGTTCAACGCCGTCTTTTTCAAATTTTCGTTTCAAGGCCGAGCATACCATCCCGCCGTTCCAGGGGCCCCAGTTGATGGCGGTGACCTTGCAATCCGGTCGTGTGACGGATTCCTGCTGTGCGATCTTGTTTAACACCTCATTGGCCATGGCATAATCCGCCTGGCCGGTGTTTCCGATTCGGGCGGTTACGGATGAAAAAAGCACCAGGTATTTGAGAGGATCCTGACGGGTGGCATCGAGGAGCACGTTAAGCCCCGTGACTTTGGTGTCGAAAACCGTTTCAAACTGATCCAAAGTCTTGTCGATAATGGTTCGATCTTTCCGTGTGCCGGCGCCATAAATAATTCCCTTGACCGGACCATATTCAGACCGAACGTCATTTAGAATCGAGATCACCGCATCGCCATCACGAACATCTGTCGAAAAATAGCGCACCCGGGCGCCGAGATTTTTGATGGTATCCAGAGTTTTTGTAATTTCCCGATTGGCCATATGTTTTTTATACACTTTTTCAAGCTCAACCGGTGTGATATTACTGTTTCCCAATTCATTTTCCAGGATTGCCTTTTTAATGACCGCTTCATCGTGGAGTGCCCAAAGCCACTCGGGCTCGGGAGCGGGCTCCGAAGATCGCCCCATAAGCACCAGAGTGGGCTTTGCATGTTTTGCAAGGGCACAGGCCGCGGAGGCGGTCACGCCCCGGGCGCCGCCGGTAATCACAACCACATCCCCCGGGTCCAGGTTTATCTGCCCCTGGGGGTACGGTGAAGCGTTTAGCGATAATACCCATCGCGTGTCCGAATCCAGACCCACTTCAACCGGGCTGTTACGATCGGAATTTAAGAGTTCGGTCACAACCGCTGTTGCGATCCGGGTGTTTTCTTTCCAATCCGGCGCCACATCCATGACACGGCAGCAGACGTTTTGCCATTCAAGGGATGCGGTTTTGACAAGACCGGCCAGACCGCCTTGAAGCGGAGCGTCCATGCCCCGGCCTTTAAATCCGAAAGCGCCGTCCAGGCGGGTGATGGCGGCAAACAGAGCGCCATGCGTTTCACCTGAATCCAGAAGGTCCGGACCGAGCCGCTTGGCCAGTACAAAGGAATGTTTTAAGAACCGTTCATCATTCAGCCGGTTTTCAGCCACGATAATCAGTCCGGCAGCGTTCTTTACGGATGTTTGGCCGGTGACCATGTCTGAAATCAAATGTTTTGATAAAAGCACCGCATGGATGTTCCTCGATGAAAATTCTTGAACAATGGCTTCCGAAAGTCCGGTTTCATCATCGGTGATATATACGATGCGGTCGGTCGACAGTTCCAAAGGGACATTTTGAATAAAGGGCTGTTCAACAACAGATACGATTTTTCTATTGATTTGGGCGGCTACGTGTTGGGGGGAAAGGTCAGATTCTTCCGGGGATAGCGACGGTTCCGTTGAGTCTTGAACCGTATCCGTGTGAGACGCTGAAGACGCCGGTGATTCTTCGGATTCGGGTATTGCGGTGGTTTCAGCACCGGAAAGGTATTCCGCAATCTGACCCAGTGTTTTCAGGCTTCCCATGATTTCCGGAGAGATGGCAGGGAGGTTGGGAATCTGTTCTTCGACGGTGGAGAGTATTTCCACCCGTTTGATGGAATCGATACCCAGGTCGGACTCGATATCCATGTCCATACCCAGCATTTCGGTGGGATAGCCGGTTAACCGGCTTACGGTTTCCAGTATGCGGTTTGCTATTTCTTGATGATCGTTCGTTGATGCTTCCGCGTTTTTTGGTTTCGGAACCCGGGGGAGATCACTATCCGGAGTTGCGGAAAGGTATTCCGCGATCTGACCGAGTGTTTTCATACTTCCCATGATTTCGGGGGAAACGGCCGGGAGGTTGGGAATCTGTTCTTCGACGGTGGAGAGTATTTCCACCCGTTTGATGGAATCGATACCCAGGTCGGACTCGATATCCATGTCCATACTCAGCATTTCGGTGGGATAGCCGGTTAACCGGCTCACGGTTTCCAGTATGCGGGTTTCTAGTTGTTCTTGATCGGTGTCTGAAGGTTTCAGATCTTTGTCCGCACGTGGCAACTCAGGTTCTTGAACAGAAACCACCGGTGGTTGCGGATCAGAAGGCGCTGAGGATGCAATGGGGCCCGGCGCAGAGTGGGGAGCAGGTCGCGTATCCGAGATGTTCGGATTAGAGTCGGTCTGGTCAAAACCGATCAGAGGCTCGACCGACTCGGGCTGTTGTTGTTTTAAGGGGTCAAAGCTAACCTCCGATGGTTTTATATCTGTTCCAATCCCCATGGATGCCGCGGCCAACCGCTGAGTATTTTCCATCATACTCTGCAGGGTTCTTGCCGCCTGGGCCTGGGTTTCTAAAAATTTTTGATGGGTTTGGGCGGTTTGCATCTGAATGGCCTGCATGGATCTCAGTCCTTCCTGAACCATATTTAATGCATCGGGGATGAAGTTTTTTGAGTACTGTCTGTTTTTCATGGCATCTTGATTTTTATCTAATTTTTCGATCTGATGTCCGGGGATTTTCAAGGTATCACCGGGCTGATTAGATGTATTGAGCTGTATGTTTTTGGGTTCAACGGCGGGCAGTTCATGAGCAGCCGTGTCCTCTTCGCCGTGCTCCATGTTCTGTGATCTATTCTCTCTGCCCTGTGCTTTGACTTCTGACTTCCGACTTCCGACCTCTGACTTCCGACTTCCGACTTCTGTCTTCCGACTTCCGACCTCTGACTTCCGACCTCCGACCTCTGACTTCCGACTTCCGACCTCTGACTTCCGACCTCCGACCTCTGACTTCCGACCTCCGACCTCTGACTTCCGACTTCCGACTTCTGTCTT
>CAZIIV010000055.1:11221-16808 GCA_964539365.1 uncultured Desulfobacteraceae bacterium
CTTCCGACCTCCGACCTCTGACTTCCGACTTCCGACTTCTGTCTTTTGTGTTCTGTAATTCACCCCTGAAATGGGTATGCTCATCCGCTGTTTTCTGGTTTCCGTGCAGGGGTCTTCCCAGCGGGTTAAATCCACGAAATGTCCCAGGGATGCCAGGGAACAGAGCGTTCCGGCAAGATCCGCGATTCCGGACCGTTTCCCTTGAGAAGCGTCAAGGGCAAGTGCCTGAAAATTTTGACCGTTTAATATGGATCCTACCAGGCCGGTCAAAACCGATTTCGGGCCCACCTCAACAAACGTACGTGTCCCTGATTTGAATAAGTTTTTAATTTCGCTGATAAAATCTACAGGAGATAACAGATGCCCGTGCAGCAATTCTTTTGCCTTTTCAGAATCGGCAGGGTAAGGAGCGCCGGTAGTATTGGAAAATACCGGTATGTCCGAAGGAACCAGGTCGATTTTTTCTATGGCCTGTGAAAAAGGCTTTTGGGCCTCTTTGACCAAACTGCTGTGAAATGCCGCTGAAACCGGAAGCCGAACGGTTTTGAATCCATTCTGCCGGCATAGTGTCTCAGCCCGTTGAATGCCATCCGGATGGCCGGATAACACTCCCTGATCGGGACTGTTTCGATTTGCAAGAACAACCCCCGGTTTCGTTTCCTCAATCAGATGTTCGAGTTTGTCCAGCGGCCCGATGACCGCCAGCATGCCCCCGGTATTTTGGCCCGCCGCGGCCATTAACCGGCCCCGGGTAATGGCCAGGTCAAGCAAGGTATCCACATCCATTCGGCCCGCGCTGCAAAGGGCCGAAAGTTCGCCAAAGCTGTGCCCGCAGGTGAAGTCCGCAGTGATGCCGAATCCGTGAAGTATGTTCAGCATCGCCATGCTTACCGCCCCGATAGCCGGCTGAGCAATGTCTGTTTTCCGTAAAACCTGTTCCGGGAGAGTCTTTTGTTTTTCACCGTGATCCGGAATCGGGTAAATCATATCGGTAAGCCGGCCATAGTTTTTATATTGGTCATTTGCATGTTCCAGAATTTTAAATGCATCCGGAAAATTGCATACCAGATCACGGCCCATTCCCGGGTATTGGCTTCCCTGACCCGGGAAAATAAATGCTATTTTACCGGCAGGTTCATGGCTGCCGTAAAAAATATTATCATGCTGCCATGGTTGTCGGGAACGGTTGGAGTCAAGGGCATGTGACGCGCGGTCAAAAAGGCCGGTGAGATCCGTTGATGGCTCGAGGACAATCAGGAGCCGGTACGGATCCGATGCTGAAAAATCGGTTCTTGTTTTTGCCGTTATTTTTGAAAGTTCTTCATAGGAACGGCCCTTGTCAACATGGGTTTTGAAGTCGCCGAGACGTTCTTTCAGCTGCTCTTGACTCGAAGCGGACAGTGCAAAAATGTCAACAGATCCGTGCCATGTAATTTCCTGCTTGTCTTTCCGGTATTCTTCGACCACCACATGAAAATTGCTTCCGCCAAACCCGAATGAGCTGATTCCCGCTCTGCGCGGATGTTCGTTATTTGAAAACCAGGGCCTTGTATTTGTGTTCAGATAAAACGGGCTTTGATGAATATTCAGTTTGGGATCCGGTTCATCGACTTTTAAAGTGGGCGGCAGGACTTTATTGTAAATGGATAATACCGCCTTCATCAAGCCTGCGGCGCCTGCAGCAGCCTTGGTATGACCGATCATGGATTTCACGGAACCCAGAGCACAGCGTTTATTAATGGTGTCCGGTGTTCCGAAAAAACGATTTAAAGCATGGAACTCGACCTCATCACCGACGAGGGTGCCGGTGCCGTGAGCCTCGATAAGCTCTACCGTGGTCGGGTCTACACCGGCTTGAGTGTATGCGGTTTGGAGCGCTTTTACCTGTCCCTCGGCTCTGGGGGCGTAAATGCTTTGTGATTTTCCGTCGCTCGAAGTCCCCACCCCTTTAATTATCGCATAAATCTTGTTGCCGTCTTTTTCCGCATCATCAAGCCGTTTGAGAACAAATATTCCGATGCCTTCGCCAAGCACCGTGCCGTCGGCATTTTTTGAAAAAGGCCTTGCATCCCCGGTGGGGGAAAGCACCATGGTTTTGGAAAAGCACATATGCATGAAGATGTCGTTGAGCATGTCAACGCCGCCGGTAATCACCATGTTACTGCGTCCTGAAATAAGTTCCATAACCGCAAGATGGATGGCGCTCATAGAGCTTGCACAGGCAGCGTCAATGACACAGTTCGTGCCTCCAAGATCCAGACGATTGCAGATCCTGCCCGCCACAACGTTTCCCAAAAGTCCCGGGAACGAGTTTTCCTGCCAGGATACATATGAATCGGATATTTTTTGGATGACCTCTTCGGTTTTTTTCGGGGTAATTCCTGAATCCTGTAAGGCTCTACGCCATATGGGATGGCCAAGTCTGGCGCCAAGCGGGATAACAAGTTCCTGTGTTCCGGTTACACCGAGGATTACGCTGGTTCTGTCGCGGTTAAACTTAGTCCCCGTGCCATAACCGGAATTTTCCAGGGCTTTTTGTGCAACAATGAGGGCCAGGAGTTGAGAGGTATCCGTGGCTTCAAGACAAGAGGGGGGGATTCCGAATTCGGTGGGATCAAAAGGAACCGGAGAAATAAACCCTCCCCGTTTACAGTAAACATGATCAGGTTTCTTAGGGTCCGTATCGTAGTAATCTTCGGATAACCAGTGTGTTTCCGGCACATCGGTTATGGCATCTTCACCATGAAACAGAAGTCGCCAGTATTCTTTTAAACCGGGAGATTTAGGAAATACACAACCCATTCCAATAACGGCAACGGGCAAACTCCGGGGTATTCTTTTATCTATGGGCTTCAATGATTATCTATTGATTTTTAGGATTTTCTGACTTTTTATGTTTATGAAATTTTGAAAAATCCGACTTCCTACAAGTTTATCAATCATAATGCAAGTAAAAATTATTTGCAAGAAGATTGATTGTAAATTTTATTGACATATTGATATAACAAGTTCATAATTAAAAACCGCAGAAATTTTATGAGTTTTTGCAAGGATTATGGTATGATATTTGACAGTTTCATAAAAAGTTAAAATACGACTTTTTACGGACGTTTTAAGTTTTAGGTATTAAGTTTTAAGTATCTGTTAAAAAAATAATTAATTTTAATTACCTAAAACCTAAATCTTAAAACCTAATACGTGATAAATTCTACTTTTTTCCAGTTCATCAGTGATAATTGATGGACAGAATTTAGAGATTCAGAACTGTGATAGTTAACATATTCATACAACAACTTGCCAAGGTACAATTATGATAAAATTCTTCACAAACCGGGAAGTCTCAAAAAGGCTGGATATAAATCTTTCCAAATGGAAACGGTGGTCCAGGGAATTTCTTCCGCCTGACCCTCTGGGCGGAATGCAATCCGGCTTTGCAAGACAGTACAGTCCGGATGGCGCGTTTACGGTTTATTTTGCAGGACATCTGGTGGCTGATTTAAAGTTTACGATTCCTGAAGCAAAACAAATTATAAAAGATTTGCATGAATGGTTTGCAGAAAAAGGGTTTTATTTTGATTCCGGGAACCGCGTGACGGCGGCTCAAGGTGTGAACCCGCTGATTAAAAAATATATCATATTTATTGAGCGTGAAAAAGATCCGGGGAATACTGTCCGTTTTTTGTACACGATTAGAGGAGTAATTTCCAATGAACCGGTTATTTACAACGGCGTTGAAATTATGAAAGAACTTTATATGGAAACCTCAATCGGTTTGCCACCGAAAAAGAAGTCAACAATTGATATGAATATCGTTAAGGTATTGTATATTACCGACCTTCTCAATACCTTTATCGTTCGTTTAAACTTAAATCGCTCCCGTTATTCGGCACTTTGGTCTATCAATTCCAATAGGTCCTGAAGGGGCATCGGAGAAAAATTTCCTATGCCTGCAGGCAATACAACACCCTGATTTCTCAGCCAGTTTATCCGTGTTGCCACTGAAGCGCCGAACAGGAGGTTCATGCCGACACAAACCGTGGTCCGGTTCGCAGGTTTTTCAAGAAATGAACCTCTAACCCATTGATTAAACGCTCCGATTGCCGGACCGCACCATATTTGGTAATCGATTTTTCTTGAAGGGTCGCCTGAATTGGCCCAGTTTGAGGATTGGCCGAGATAGGATCGAAAAACCAGGGACATTTTGTGTTTGGGATCTTTACGTGCCCGTTCGATCTGTTTGGGATCATAGGCGGCAAAATACTTCTTTGTCTGTTCCCATTCATCCTGGAAACTTTTTCTAAAAAAATCACGTTCCAGCACCGCCTTTTGTTTCTCCGGAATATTTTCAAAACGGTCATAGGTACAATACAGATCATACAATTTTGCGGCGCGAAGCGGAAACATGGTTCCGCGTTTTAATACCTGGACTTTAACTCCCATTTCAAACATATCGGCAGCAGGAGCCATGGTCACATCCGCCTGTCCGGCGTCAGCCAGCATTTGGCGGACAGTCTGAGACGTGCCCGCTTCTATGCAGGACTGGTTGATGGAACCGGTAAGGATATAGGAAGCGCCCATGGCAAATGCAGCGGCGGCTGAATCCGGCGTGGCAATTCCTCCGCCAAGTCCTACGCAAGGGGGTCTGGTGTACCCGTATTTTTCGGCCAATTCGTCACGCAGGGCAATCATGGTGGGCAATAGCGTAATTGCCGGACGGTTATCCGTGTGTCCACCGGAATCCGCTTCCGCAGTCAGATCCTCGGCCATGGGGATGTATTTTGCCAGGTCAGCCTCCTCTCTGGTCAACATTTTTCTTTCCACCAGTTGTGCCAGAAGCTTTTCCGGGGGCGGTGAAAAATATTTTCTGGCAACTTCAACCCGTGAAACTTTGGCGATAACCTTGTTCGGACAAACAACAGTACCGTTTTTATCCCGACGGATTCCCTTTACCCGGTAGTATACCAGGGGAAGTGTCAGATCCAGATAGGCCGAGCTGCTGACAAGCCGTATCCCGCGCCTTAAATAGAGCTGAACCACAGCCGCTTCTAATTCAGGGTCGTTGGGGCTGTTGATCAGATTAAACCCGAAAGGGATTTTTTTTAAACTTTTCTCCAAACGGTCGATTGCTGCTTCTATTTGATCAAGAGAAAGACCGGCAGCGCCAAAAAAACCAACCATTCCCGCACGCCCGACATTTTCCACCATTTCAACGGATGTAATCCCGTTGGCCATGGCGCCGGCAATATAGGCATAATCAAGATGATGGTTTTTTTTAAACTGCGGATCACCTAAATTTTCAGGAGGCAGTGGCGGAACATAGGCATATAACGGAAAAACTTCAGAGTATGACGGAGGCTTTTTGCCGATGGTTACGGTGCCTCCCCGGCCTATGGCAAGCTGACCGTCAAGGTTCAACAGATATATCGGTTGAGTCACCCGGATTAATGCTGATCTAACTGCTTGATCTCCGGGCTCAGGCTCTGTATCGCCTTGTGTCCACCAGGCGGATAATGTTTTGTTATTAACAAATGACTGCATAATGGTGAGATTTATACAAAGTGCGCACGTGTGTCAATAAAATAACAGG
>CAZIIV010000056.1:0-7330 GCA_964539365.1 uncultured Desulfobacteraceae bacterium
CTGCCCATCGAGATCGTTCGCATATCCAGATAAAGTCGTCTGTGAAAAATACCTGTCCAACATTCCAAATCTTTGTGGCGATATCTGCCGGATACTATGAACTTGCTTTGGATTGAGGTTGAAAAGTCAGGAGAAAAGGAAAAGTACACATCAATGGTACACACTTAAAAAACAAAAAGGGGTTGAAATAGTATCCAACCCCTTGATATTATATTTTGACAAAACAATTCCTACTGTTATAATTTTAGTATCAATTAAAGTGAGACAACCCTAATGTATTAAACTGGAATAAAAAGGAAAGAAATATGAGCCTGTTAACCGTAGATCAAAAAAAATGTGAACGTGATGGTATTTGTGCTGAAGTTTGTCCGGCAGGAATCATCGAAATTAAAGACAAAGATTCTTTCCCCACCCTTGTCGATGGTGGAGATAAACTGTGTATCAGATGTGGACATTGTGTGGCGGTTTGTCCACACGGTGCCATGTCTCACGCAATAATGAAACCGGAAGCGTGCCCACCAGTAAGAGAAGACTGGCTATTTGGCCCGGAACAGGTCGAGCACTTTTTGCGCTATCGAAGGTCTATAAGAAATTATAAGAAAAAACAGGTTAAGCAGGAAGTTCTGACAAAATTAATTAATGTGGCACGCTTTGCCCCCTCCGGACACAACCGGCAACCTGTCAAATGGCTGATTCTATATAAAAGGGATGAGGTCCAACGAATGGCCGGATTTGTTATTGATTGGATGCGACACTTAATTAAAGAAGATTCTCCACTCGTTGCTGCAATGAACCTGAATCGAGTTATTGCTTTTTGGGAAATGGGGTATGATCCCATCTGCAGAAATGCACCACATGTTATCGTCGCCCATGCCCATCAAGATGATGTAACAGCGCCCACTGCTTGTAATATCGCACTAACATATTTAGAACTGGCTGCTCCGTCTTTCGACCTTGGGGCATGCTGGGCAGGTTATTTTAATGCAGGTGCAACCTTTTGGCCGCCAATGCAAAAAGAACTGGAAATGCCTGAAGGAAATATTAGCTTCGGAGCGATGATGGTGGGTTACCCGAAATTTAAATATCAAAGACTGCCTCTGAGAAAAGATGCCCAAATAATATTCCGTTAAAAATTATTCCGACCTAAATTCGAATTAACAAATAAAAGAGGGATCATGAATCAACATAACCCCTTAAAATCATTGTTACACCCGGCAGAATTCGGACCTGAGGCCTACGGATTCGAAGGCAGGACCTCAAAAATCTAACCGTCCAAAAGTGTGCCAGGAACAACACTTTTGTCACCAAATTTGTCGTATAATAAATCTAAAACAGGATTCAACCTATTACGTTTTTGAGATGACCGATCTTGATCAAAAAGAGAAAGCTGGGTTTCACTACCCAAAAAACTGAGCTGAGACAAAGAGATCCCTAAAAGCCTGATGGGTTTTTTTGACACCCCAATCTTTTTTAGAAGGTGACAGGCAACTGAATATATCTCCGAACCGTCATCCGTTGATTTCGGCAAGGTTGCTGACCGGGTGATCTGAACGAAATCAAAATATTTGACCTTCAATGTGATGGTTTTTCCTTTTAGGCCCTTATGCCGCATCCGTCGAGCCACTTTATTGCCCAAAGCAAGAAGCTCTTTTTTAGCCTCATCCAAAGATATGACGTCGTGTAAAAAAGTCTGTTCATGACCGATGGACTTCACATCATGTTCCGGTATCACATCTCGTTTATCTGTTCCCATGGCCAACAGATGTATTTTGGCACCCTGTTTTCCAAAATTTTTCTCTAAAATCTTTACCGGCGTTTGTCTCAACTCCCTGAAAGTGTGGATATTGAGGCGATTTAAAAACATCTGTGTCACTTTTCCAACCCCCCACATTTTTTTGACCGGAAGCGGATCTAAAAAATCTCTAACCCCATCCGGATGTACAACAGTTAATCCGTCAGGTTTGTCAATGTCAGAGGCAATCTTTGCTACAAATTTTGAAGGAGCAACACCGGCTGAAATTGTCAGGCCTGTCTCTGCAAAAATTATTTGCTTAATCTTTTTTGCGATGTTCTCGGAACGGCCAAAAAGACGTATCGAACCGGTTACATCAAGAAATGCTTCGTCAATAGATAATGGTTCAACTAATGGTGTGAAACGATGAAATATTTCAAATGCTTTTTTAGAAACTTCTTGGTATCTCGGCATTCTGACAGACAAAAAAATTCCATCAGGGCAAAGGCGTTTTGCTTTCGCAATAGGTTGTGCAGAATGAACCCCAAATTTTCGAGCTTCATATGAGGCAGATGACACCACACCTCTTTCCTTACTCCCCCCTACTATAACCGGTTTCCCTTTTAAAGCAGGATTGTCCAGCACCTCAACCGAGGGATAAAAGGCATCCATGTCCAAATGAATGATGTGTTTTGGCTGATCTTGCTTATCCATCAGACCCTATGATTGAAAAACAACTTTATCCTTGCATATTTTCTCAGATATTTTTATTGCTTCCTGTTCCATAGGTGCTTCCGGATAACCAATATTTATGAGCTGCAACAAATATTTCCGAAGAAATGGTAAGAAACCACCAAGCTTTTCGTACTGTGAAGTATGAACTAACTCATGAACAATAAGGCTGCGATCATCTGAAAAATTGGAATGAATAAAAATCCCGTATCTTAGGGTTAGGCCAACGGTAGAAGGGGTAATCAACTGAGTAGCTTCTACTGCGGCTCTTAAAACGGGATGTTTTGGCATAGGAATTTGCGGAACCTTGAATATCCTCACCTTTTCCGGATGTATTACCCCCACTCGTTTAGCATCCTCAAATTGTGACTTTGAAAGGGGAATGCCGTGCTTTAAGGCGACCTTTTCTTTTGCTTCTGTCCATTCGGTAGCAAGAGGCAATATGAATGCAAATTGGTCCGGACTAATATCTATCATAATTTGATGACAGCTCCTTTAATATAACAATCCGTTGATAGTTTGGCGCCGTTGAACTCCAAACAATTCAGGATTTCAACAGGAACGCTTTTTTGATCACCCTGAAAAAGGTGCAGTATACCTTCTGTTGAGTTTTTTTAAACGGAATAAAAAATTTTTAAAATCTATAAGGATCGCCTTGGTAAAATTTCCTGCCGATCCTGCTTGAAGCTGAGCATTGACAAATAGACACGGCACTCCGGATAATATTCGTGGAGTGCTTTTAGATTTTCTAAAGGATCGTATGTTTCTGTTGCTTCATCTTTCTTTTTACCCACACTTTTGTAAAGAAGATCGATAGTATCGGACATCCGGGCTTCAATGACCACGGCAATGTTAAAATCTTTGAGTTGATCAACAAGGAATCTATTCATAGACATCAAATTATGTTTGAAGATAAAATTTCAATTCCGTTTCAAGTGATTTTTGATCAATGTACTGTGCACCGAGAGTTTTATCAATGATCCATTTAATTTTGACAAATTTGTGGATTTCGGTTTTCATTGGATTGTCTAAAGTAAATTTCAATTCAACCGTATCATTTCTGGAAATATAATGTGGCTTAAGACTTGCGAACCGAACTCCTCCCGCTGAAATGTCTTCGACGATTATTTCTCCTTTTTCGTTTCTTCCATGGACAGAATATTCACCGTTAAGGCGGACTTTCTTACGGGAATGCTTTCGAAATTCCAAGGTAAGCCGAAAAACTTCGCCACATCGGCATCTGGCTTTCAGTTTTTTTTGAGCATTCTTGAAATTCGTTACAGTTACATTTTTTTTTAGTCCGCATTTGGGACAGACTATAGTTGCTTGATTGGTATCTTCTACATAAACTTTTTTCATTTTATTTCACAACCCTGAAGCGGTGACTTTCTCGAACTTTCTTCCATAGTTCATGCATATAATAACCGGCAAGAGAGCAAGTCCTTCTTTTTCGAGTTTTTCTTCATTGAAATCGTTGCTGCGAAAGGATTCTTCAGACCAACAGTGAATCTTGGCGCTGCATCCTCCCAATAAACACACCACTAAAATGACGAACATCGACCTGAAAGATTTCATCGTCACCTTCCTCGTTAGATAGTTCCGAGTATGATTTGAAAGCCTTTAACACGCTTTTATAAAGAAATATAGGATTTTTTTAGGTGCAAAATAACAGATCTAAGCATTTTTTTGAAATACTTTTTCGCTTAACAGGGTAGTATATGATAATTTTAGGGCCGATTTTAATTTTTTTGCTGAGGTGATAATTTGTTACGGAAATCATAAAAATATCCTATGCGCAGAACTCTGCGGAACCGATATTGCCTGTCTTATCTTCCTCTCTTTTCTTCAATAATACTTTCATTGCCGTATTTATTTCTTCAAGACTGTTTTTCTTGACTTCCAAGCGTATGGTTTTTTCTTGTAGTTCATCATGGGCTTTTTGCAACGCCATCTCCGACAGCTTGCGGGCGGTTACGTCACGATCAATGCCGAGGTAGCCAATCGTCTCTAAAAACCGTATAGATTTGTCCTTATGTTGCCAGCGTATTACAGAACCTCTCCACCCTCTTTTCTGTTTTTTCGCGTTTTGAAACCACTTTTGAACGGATTTCCGGTCTTCCTTGTGAATCAAACTGAATGCTTCAGTGCCCAATATCTCATGAATCTCATACCCTAAAATCTCTTTTACCGCGTTGTCAGAAAATGTGTGGCGACTTTTGAATGCTCAAAGGTAATACTGGAGCCGATGATGTCCACATTGTTTCAGTATCCAAGGCCCGCGCAATATTCGTGGCAAAAAAGTTCTTTACAACGCTTCAATCTTTATTATACCAATCATATGTCCCTCGCCGGTAGGACTCATCCATTTTGTCTTGAGAGTCCCTGGTATATTTTGTGTAAATTTTAAAAGGGTATAAAAAAGGGCGCTTTTCCTTTAAAAGGGTTTTAGACAAAAACACCAAAAGAAAGGAGAAGCACCCATGAAAGTGGAAATTAGCGTACC
This sequence comes from uncultured Desulfobacteraceae bacterium, assembly GCA_964539365.1. Classification (GTDB taxonomy): domain Bacteria; phylum Desulfobacterota; class Desulfobacteria; order Desulfobacterales; family UBA11574; genus S5133MH16. The sequence continues at coordinate 4,968 of CAZIIV010000056.1, forward strand.
AGAGGTTGTGAGCATTTTCAAGGAAATCCAGCAGAAGCCGGAGAATATTTTTGAGATGATCCGCGTAGAGATCAAAGAGAGCGTTGGTCAATATCTGACCAAACTGATGGATTTGGAGCGCACCGAATTTCTTGGGCGGCAATGGTATGAGCATGCTCAAGGAGATGTGAATCATCGCAATGGTTCCTATTCTCGCAACTTCACATTAAAAGGTATTGGAGCCGTCAAGGTTGATGTGCCACGGGATCGCAAGGGCGAATTTGAGACCCGCATCATTCCCCGAAGCAAACAATATGAAGTTGAGCTTCGGCAGGATTTGAGTTTGATGTTTTTAACCGGTGTCAGCACCCGAAGCCTTTCGATGATGTCTGAGCGGCTGATCGGGCGCAAAGTATCTCCAACGGAGGTCAGTAACGCCAACAAGGAGCTGATAGAGGCCGTAGAGAACTGGAGAACCCGTGATCTGTCCGGAGAACCCATAAAGTATATCTTTTTGGACGGTGTTAATTTCGACATGCGCATCGACAGGAGCATAGAGAAGGTGCCGGTTCTGGTAGCCATTGGAGTTGCAAAAACAGGTCGAAAGCGGGTGTTGGGCTTCCAGGCAGGGGATAAGGAGTCGGCGCCCACCTGGCGGGAATTTTTCAGGGATTTAAAGAAAAGAGGTCTGAATGGGCGCGACATGGTTTTGGGGGCAATGGATGGATTGCCGGGTCTGGAAAAGGTATTTAAGGAAGAGTTTCCGAAAGCCAAAGTCCAGAGATGCCAGGTCCATGTGTCCCGAAATGTTCTGGCCAAGGTGCCCAGGAAGCTGAAAAAAGCTGTCGCCGATGATATGCGATCCATTTTCTATGCCTCGTCAAAACCGAAAGCAATGGAGTTTTTTGAAATTTTCAAGCAGAAATGGCAGAAGGATCTTCCCTCGGCCGTCAAATGTCTGGAGAACTCCATAGAAGCATGCCTAACGTTTTTTATCTGTCCCGAAGAAGAATGGATTTCTTTAAGGACCACGAACATTATTGAACGCCTTAACAAAGAATTTAAACGCAGAACAAAACCGATGGAGATCGTAGCCGGGGAGAACGCCTGCTATACTCTGCTGGCATTTATCTGCCTTAAAATGGAGTTACACTGGAAATCAAACCCTATCGGAAAAGTGCGTAAGAATCTGCCATTCTTTCAAAAACTGGCTGATAAAAATTTTACACAAAAAACTTGACAGTACCTCATAAGATTACTAAAAATAGCTTGAATGACATTACAAAAAAGAATTATCTGATAAAAAACCTAAGAGGGTTTTCAATATTTGAATGCATAACCCTTCGGATAAATACAGGAAGACTCTCTAATGAGTTCATCTTCGAGGCAAAAGCCATGCTCAGGATAAATAAAGCAATACTAATGGCCTCAGCTCTGTTTCTTGTATTGACCACAGCACAGCCCGGCCTACCAGGCCGGGACAGACAAGCAGAAGCAGATCCCAATTACCTCATTCAGACAACCCTGCTTCTCAACAGGTCTGTAAGATTTGTGGAGGAGGGCAGGACCGGAGAAATCAACAGGCTGTATATGGATCCCATAAGCGGACTCATCCCCTTCTGTATGCTCTCCTTTCATGCCTTCTTTGGTATTGTCAAAAAGAACTGCCTGCTTTCGATTCCCTGGTCCCATGTACGATTCGACCATAAAAACAAGCAGTTCGTCATCAGGAAAATAGGAACAGAGGGAGGGCAGAAAACTCCCTGTCTCCCGTATAAACCTGAGATCCATAAGGCAATCGAGCCGTCCGAGGCTGAAAGGATTTTCAACCATTATAACCTGCAGAATCTTCTCGATCAGAAGAGGAAACGCATGGGGATCGATTCGCAAGTCCCAGTCTTTGAAGTAATCAGACTGACCAATATCCCTGTTTACAGCCAGGGAACCGTTTTTGGCCGGGCGGAACAGTATTTCATGAACCTCGATAGCGGCATGGTCATGATGGTGCTGATTAATCTCACCCAACACGGGAAGCCGACAGAGAATTTCATTCTGCTCCCATTTCCTCTTCTGAAACTTGATTCGACACGATTTGCTTACACCCTGAGGGTTTCCGAAGAGAGTCTTTCAAATTCACCACATTTTTCCTATTTTGCTGAATTGTATTACCCAATGGAAAAGGTGTCGGACATATACCGGAAATTCGGCTTAATCAACTTGTTGGACCAGTAAAGGTTTTCAGAATGGATCCCGTTTGAGCAGAAGGATCCTATCCTATTCGTGAATTGCGACCAGCTTTCACTTATCAACCTTGGCAGAAGCAATCATTAGCGACACCTCAACTTATTGTATGTGCCGGACCGCGGCCTCGTGGTCCTCTGAAT
>CAZIIV010000056.1:7430-16791 GCA_964539365.1 uncultured Desulfobacteraceae bacterium
AGCGACACCTCAACTTATTGTATGTGCCGGACCGCGGCCTCGTGGTCCTCTGAATCGAAATGTCAACCGAAAAATGACCCCTATCCACAACTTAATTTTGACCCCCTCCAATTAACAAAATCAATCTCAACCTAAGGGCATCCCCGGGGGCAGGGAATGGAAAGAGGTACGGAAAAGCCTTGAACGCAAGTACACGCTTGAGACAAAGGGGTCCGATTTTGAATGGTTGGTCAGGCATGTGGCAAAATTGTTGAATATTGAACCGGAAGATGTGTTAACATGGGGTAAATATAAGCAATCCGTGAAAGCACGGGGTTTACTTTGCTATCGGGGGACGCGGAAGTTAGGGATGACGACCGTAGAGAGCAAAAGTCAAGAATCCCTCATATCCGAGGCATCAAAGAGGAAGCCATAGTGGGTTTTAGTTGCTGATGACGGCTATAACCTATTGACAGAATAATAATTTTCGTTCAGAATAAGCATACGGCGTGAAAAAAATTATGATTGAAGCGTTCGAGGCAACACATGGTAAAAAATCCGGAAATTTTGCGTAAATTTAAAAATATCTCTTATAAAAACGAAGGTCCTTTGCCGTTTTCCCATTCCCTGAAGATCTTTACCTCCATGTGGGCTCACGGCATAAAACTGGGAGTCCTGCCCCCCAAGAATCCGTTGGAAGGAATCGAGACGGACATCAAGATTGCCCATGTGCTGAATTCATGTTTGAAAAACTCCTGTCAAAAATAGCCCTGTGCCTGGACAAACACAGCCTCCCTTACATGATTATCGGAGGTCAGGCGGTATTGCTTTACGGAGAACCCCGCCTGACCAGAGATATAGATATTACTCTGGGTGTAAACTTTGATTATCTGGATCCCCTGTTAAACGCAGTACATGAACTTTCCCTGAAACCCCTTCCCCAAGATATCGAGTCGTTTGTCGGCGAAACCATGGTACTTCCCACGTTGGATAAACATACCGGAATCCGAGTGGATTTTATCTTTTCATATACACCCTATGAAATCAGCGCCATTCAGCGGGCAAAAACAGTAATAATATTGGGTCAAAATATTGCTTTTGCTTCTCCGGAAGACCTTATCATTCATAAAATCTTTGCGGGGCGGCCCAGAGATTTTGAGGATGTAAGGATGATCCTGATGAAGAATCCAAATCTCGACATTTTATATATACGAAAATGGCTGAAAAAGTTTGGTCAATCATCCGAAACAGAAGAATTTCTAAAAAATTTTGAAGAAATATTAAAAACTGTTTCTGTATAAATAACATAAAGGAATTTCGATCAATCATCCGACACCGTTTCTGAAATATTTCGAGCTGCAAATTCACGCCTGACCTGTCCGCAGTCCGCTATTTGATACCCCACATTATTCCTTGGTAATGGGGGGCGGACCACGCTAAGCATCCTATCACTTCCTCAATTTTTGTTTCTTTATACGGTTTCATCGGCTTAAGCTTGATGCCGTCACCAAGATTTTCAATGACAAACTCAAGCCCCGGCTTCCATCCATCCAATCCAAAGAAAACAGGAAATCAACTTAAAGCTAACATCCTGTATCTAATAAACATAAAAGCCCAGCACGCATGCTGAGCTTATTATAATGGGTGACGTCCCAAAAGGTAATCCCCATTTACACAGCCCTCTATCTAAATCCGTTTATCAATTTCCGTACGTACGGAAATCATAAAATACCGCTTACGCAGAATTCTGCGGAAGCGATTTTATAATGATGTCAAAAACAGTCAGGATGGTTCTGTCCGTTCTGTCCGGCAGACCATCATTGGTATCGTCATTTTCAATTTGCCTGGAATTAAACAGATTTTGACAATGATGACGATTTTAATCAAATGGATTTCAAACGTTTGTAATTCTCATTTCCGGCCACAGCCGTTGTTACAATCTTTAAGAATGGGGTAAAATAGTTCCGGGGAACTTTTTGAACCATTCTATCATCCAGCACTGCGTTGATTGTCCAATTATCGTTCAGGATTTAACGAGGCATCGGACTGATATCCAACAAATACAAGGAGATGATATAAAAAGAAGTATTCTGAAAACCACACAAGAAAAGGCAGAGCCATTGCTGAACCCTGCCTTTTATGTACTTGGTGTTTTAAAGTCTACAAAGTTTTAAAAATAATACTTGAAACCAACTCCGGCGGTAAAAGCGTCTGCATCAGCTTTATCATCACGCAACCTTACCCCATCAATATCTCCATCAACATCAATGTTGGTCATAATATATTTTAAATCCAAATTAAAGGCAATGTAATCATTAAAAAAGTATTCAAGACCCGCACCCAAATGATATCCGAAACTGTCATCTACGTCTATATTAGCAATAGTGGAAATTGAACTGTCCTCATCAAAGTCGTTTATATAATAACCAATACCAAAAGTTAAATATGGGTTTACTTTTGAATTTGTTGACAAATGCGTTCGTACTGAAAAAAGGATGGGAATCTGTTCAATCTCGCCTGCGTTTAAATCGTTAAAATCTTCTAAATAAATATCTGTCTCGACCCAATCAACGCTCAATTCTAAAGAGATATATTTATGAGCAAAATATGTGAGATTTACCCCATACATAGCACTTTCATCATAATCAATATCTATACCCTTAACATCGGTATCTGCATAATTTATATAGGCCACTCTTGCTCCTATACCAAGCCTGCCTTCCATATCCTGAGCAAAACTAACCTGACTTACAACCAACATAAGGGCAGCAACTACAAAAAACGGGACCATAAATTTTTTCTTCATCCTTGACCTCCCTCCATTTATTGTAAAATGACATAGGTTATAAAAAAAATCAATCCAATCCGCCAAAAAATCAAAATTCCTCTACAACTTATATATAAAAGTGTCAATATGCAAAAATCGTACAAATACTGTCAATTATAATGAAAATACTGCCATATTAAGTAGTTAGATTAATTATAGGGCGAACATGGGGGTGGCAAATAAAATGAAACTTTAGACGATTATGGTTTAAATTACATAGAAATCATGAAGCACATTACACAGTCAAGCAAGACATTATGGAATTAACAGTTAAAATGTTTCGGAGGAAAGAAAAGACAGCTTGATTCATGATTAAGTGTTTTAAGGTTAACTTGCATAGAGTACAGCATAACCAGCTAAATTTTCTATACATATATCTTGTTTCTTACAGAATTGCAAAAAAAGCAAATTCCCCTTCAAAAGATTTGCCCTTATAATATCCGAAAACAAAATGTTTTTAAAATTATGTCGAGCTTTTATCAATAGCAGCAATGCGTCACAGATTCGGTTAGATTGGCTATAGAAGGCATACATTTCTCGATTGTTTGTCGTTTTTTTAATTATTATTACTGAGGAATTTATTAATCCACCTGGTGTGCGGTGAAAAAAATCGCCTTGGAGAGTGCATCAAAAAATTGCTGGTAAGGCTCTGGGTCCTCCACGGCATAAATATTATATTGAGCATTTGCTCGCACTAACAATTGTGATAGACGATAGGAGCCGGATGAATCGAGAGGTTCATGTCCGTTCTGTGAGGGGCTGAGGGGGAACTTCCCTCGGCCTACTCGACTCGCAGATTTTGACCATTATATTGCGTTTACAATAAGTCATAACATTAGCATTGTTATTGCACTTGCGTTGCTGCCTTTATTTCCACTCTTCGGTTTAATTATTTATATAATATTGCTTGGTCGTTATGACCAGTAATTTATCGGGGCTCGGCTCATTTTTAGAATTGATGAGAGTAGTGGGTAAATGGAAACATTTCAGGTGGATCATTTTTACCCGATTTCTATTCGCCTTCACTTGAATTCCCTGCGGCCGGCTTCGGGGAATTTCATTTGCCATGTTAGACAAAAAAATCTGAAAAAAAAGAATCAAGGGTACGAAATATCTGGCCTGATGCGCTTTTCGGCCGGGATGTTTTTTAGGCGGGTATAGAAAAGAAATGAGGCGGCCCGGAAGAGCCGCCCCTGGTAAAGGTTTTTATTTTATGGTCTATTTTTATCTCCAACAGTAGCCTGATCCATGAGAGCCATAGCCCATCATTGGGCCATAACCTCCGCGGCCGCGATTATAGTTTGGTGCAGATTTCCTTGCCTTGATCTCATAATTCAGGCGTTCCTGATCAAGATCGCTTTGAAGCTTGGATATATCACTCTGTAGTTTTGAAGCTTTGCTCGTGTCGGGATTTTCCTTTGCAAGTTCGCCTCTTAATTCAAGCTCTTTGGCATAAAGATTCTGTCTGATATTTTCAGTTGCCTTGAAAAATTCAGCCCTCTCTCGGTCAAGTCTTGCGAATTCGTCGGATGAAAGGTGGCCGGAATAACCCTGTCCCCATCTGTGGTGCCAGCCCGGCTCCCCATTACCTAATCCCATGTGCCCGTATCCCATACCCCAACCGGCAAATGCTACTGCTGAGATGCCAAATATGGCCATAAGCGTTAATACCATGATTCTTTTTACGTTTTTATTCATTTGTACCTCCATAATATGAGTTGAATTTTACTTAGATCCCAAAAACACAATTATTTTTTGAAAACTTCTAAACTTTGATTCACATATAAAGCAATCGTCGTGCCAAAATCTTTTTAAAGATGGTTAACATAAGATTAAATGTTGATATTACAGCAGAAACAAATGAAGTTCTTTTTCAAATTGTGTGAAACAATCTAAACCAATGGCAGAAGCGGGGTATTTTTACCCATAATTTCCAGATTGGAATTGGGGGAACGGGGCGATAATATACAGTCAAGATCAATGTTACCTGTTTAATTAAAGTGTCAAAATGAGATTAAAAAAATAAAATAAGTCCTTTTATCTGTATATAAAAGTCTGTTTTTGGAAAAAGATTGTCAGTCTACACCGTAATCTTTAAGCTTTTTATGCAAGGTCTTTCTGTTGATCCCTAATCTGCGTGCGGTTTCACTTTTATTGCCGCCGGCAGCTTCGAGTGTTGCCAGTATTGCCTCTTTTTCAATTTCCTCCAGTGGTCGATTGGCTGCAAGCTCCTTTGGCTGCTCAACCCAGTCTCGGTTCTCTGAATAGGGGTCAGTGATATTAGACGGCAGCTCTTTTTCAGTGATGTGCTCTCCCGGAAGAAGAATTACAGCACGTTCAATCGTGTTTTCAAGCTCCCTTACGTTTCCCGGCCATTCGTACTTGAGTAGCATATCCATAGCCAATGGTGAAAAGCCCTTAACCGGTTTGCGGTTTTTTTCAGCATATTTTTCTAAAAAATGCTGTGCGAGCAATGGGATATCATCCTGCCGATCACTAAGCGACGGAACATTCAGCATTACAACATTTAAACGATAATACAAATCTTCTCTGAATTTGCCTCTTTTAACACCCTCTTCCAAGTTTCGATTGGTTGCAGCCAATATGCGAACATCCACACTTAAGGTTTTCTCTCCACCCACTCTTTGGATCTCTCTTTCCTGGATGACTCGAAGCAGTTTGGCCTGCATTGTTGATGAGGTTTCTCCGATTTCGTCCAAGAAAATTGTTCCTCTGTTAGCCTGCATAAACCGCCCTTCACGGCGTTTGTCAGCGCCTGTAAATGCGCCTTTTTCATGCCCGAAAAGCTCTGACTCCAACAACGTTTCTGTCAATGCTGCACAGTTTACAATGATTAGCGGATGGTCTTTCCGGCTGCTGTTGTGGTGAATGGATTTGGCGATCAATTCTTTTCCGGTTCCGCTGTCACCTGTAATTAATACCGTTGCTTCCGAAGGTGCGATCATAGCCAGCATATCGATCAGTTCTTTCATCGGCCTGCTTCTTCCGATGATATTTTTCAATTCGTAGTTAGCGCTCAGTTTGTCTTTTAAATATTTGTTTTCTTGTTTTAGACCTGTGTGCTCCAATGCCCGTTCAAGGCTGAGTTTCAAAACCTCAAAATCCAGCGGTTTGGTCAAATAGTCATAAGCCCCGGCCTTTAAGGCCTCGACCGCTGAATCCACCGATGAATAGGCTGTCATAATCAAAACCGGAATGGCCGGATTGTAATCTTTAATTTTCTTTAAAGCTTGGATTCCGCTCATGTGGGTCATTCGAACATCCATCAAAATTAAATCGAACGGCCCCTGTTTAACGCTTTCGACCGCATGAGCGCCATCATCTGCTAAGTAGACCCTATAGCCCCAGCTTTTTATAATTGTTTTAAGCGCTGTTAAGTGGCCGGGGTCATCATCGACTACAAGAATGTGAAGGGGATTTTGAAAGTTCATATTAGCCTCATTAAATCTTTTTAACAGGAATGACGATGGTAAAGGTAGTGCCCTGTCCGGAAACACTGCGAACCCTTATTTCTCCCTTGTGAGCTTCGATGATGTTGTGGACAATCGCCAAGCCCAAACCGGTGCCTTTGGTCTTGGTTGTAAAATAGGGGTCGAATATTTTGTTTAAATCCTCAGAGTTAATTCCTGCGCCGGTATCTCTAATTTCTATTTTAACGAGACGTTCTTCTGTTATGGAATTTTCAATGGTTAGCCTCCCTCCGGTATCCATCGCCTGAAGCGCATTTAGATATAAATTCAACAGGCATTGAGAAAATCGATCCGAATCCATGTCCGCCACCAACTGTTTTTGAGACAGGTTTAATTTGATCGTTATTCCCTTTGCGGCGGCTTCTTGTTGGACGAGCCGAACCGAATGCTCCAAGAGATCATTTACATCTGTTATCTTGAGGTTTAACTGTGTCGGGCGGGCAAACTCCAGCAGTTCACTGATCACACGGTTTAAACGATCCACTTCCTGGATCATAACACCGGCTGCCTCCTTGTCGTCACTGTTTTCATCATACTTACTTTTAAAATAAGATGCGATACCTTTGATAGAACTCAATGGGTTTCTGATTTCATGGGCAACACCGGCGGCAAGGCCTCCTATTGCCGCCAGCTTCTCCTTTCGTCGGATTTCATCCTGTAAACGGCGCACCTCACCAAGGTCTCTCAATATCAGCACCTTGCCGACAAACTGTCCCTCTTCGTTGATGATTTTCGATGCGCTGATGCTAACCGGAACAACTTTATCCTCGGTAAATTCACACTCCATCTCTTTTTCAGATATTGATTCACCGCGATCCAAAGATTCCTTTAAGCCACAAAAATGGCTTAGCAAAATGTTTTCCGGATTTCGCCCTCGTTCTTTAGATAAATCAAGGCCGGTGATGCGTTCAGCAGCACTATTGTAAAATGCTATTTTTCCGTCTTTGTCTGTGGCTATCAAGCCAACCGGAAGGCTTGCAACCAACTCGTCAGCAATCGCACTGGTATCCTGTAATGATTTTTTGGCTGATCGATAGCTTTGCATCCAGAACATCGAAATGAATCCGGCCAAACCTAAAATAACCAAGACACCCGATATGATCAACGTATTGCGAATATCTTCTCTGCGGGCGTCTTCAAAGGGTTTGGGGTCTAAACCGACGAGTATGATATGTTCGTTTTCGGCTTTTCCTGAAGGAAAACACCAGTCGTTATTTTGATCCATCATCATGCCACGCCTGCTTATCATTTGACAGTTGCGATTGTTTATCCAGGCATCCCGATCGGAAATAGGTTTGAAATATCGGTAGGCTTCAAATGAAAGCTGCTGGCTTGCCGTATCGATGATTTTCCAGTTTATTTTACCGGATGAATCCAGCTCATTTAAGTAAGGTTTGTGAATTAGTTTACTGCCAATTAATCCTCTATCGTTGCTGGCTAAAACCACGCCTTCCTTGTTTATTACCGTTATATAAAGTACATCCTGTAGGCGTGCCGTCTCTTCGATCAACGTTTGAATTTGCCGTCCACCCCACATCATGCCCATTATACCCGTTCTGGCACCAGCTTCCACCGCCTTTATAAGAGCAGCTCCTTTCTCACTCAAAATACGGGACATATACCGCTTTTCACGATTGTAATTTTGCACTGCCAGGACGACTACCGTTATGAGCAAAATCAGAACCGATCCAACGATTATCCATGGCGAAGTGGGTATGTCACGCCCAAAACGGCTTTTTTTGCTTTTATTCATCTAACCATTCTCAACTTGTTCATTTTTAAAATGATTCAACATGATGACCCCGTTAAATCAAAATATAAGCAAGGTTGGGTGTTTTGTAAACAAGACAAATTGATTGGCGAGAAAAGCTGGGGTCAAAAACCCCACATGACGGGTCAATATCTTGTTTTGGGTTCTTGAGCATCCCGGCATTAATAAAAAATGCTTCAATACGTAGGCATATGAAAGCGCAATGTTATCAACTTCAGAAATGCTGAATTTGCTTTCTCTTGCAAATTCTCTAATATTTTCTCTGCCACTCATATTTATGCAATCATTCTCCGCGTTTTAAATTGTATAAGTTTTTTCTTGACATACCATATATAGTATGTCAAGTTTCCGAACTTTTAAGAGACTTGATAGTAAATTCTCGTGAATGATCAGAGGTTGTGATGTTATCATTTCGACAAAGAATATTGAGTGCTCTATGGGTTTTTCTGGAACCATTGGGATTTGGAGTAATATAATTTTGGATTGAATTATTAAAATTTAGTATTGCCAAATACGGTTCAAAAAGAAAACAAATACCCAATTGACCCTATTTTTATTTTTCAAGAAACAGCTAACTATCAAGTTTAGAAAATAATCAATGATACCATCTCGGATAATTAACCTTGACTGGTGGCAGGTGTTGGATCATCTGTGGCATCTGCTCTTTGCTTATGCACTGGCCATCCCCATTGGACTGGACCGGGAGCAAAGTCGGAGACATTTCGGGTTGCGAACATTTCCTCTGGTGGCAGTGGTATCCTGTGGATTCATGATGGTGGGTATGTCGGTAATTGATACCATTGACGGGGAAGCAAGAATTTTTCAGGGCATCGTTACCGGCATCGGCTTTATTGGAGGCGGTGCCATATTTAAGGGCGAGGACAAGATGTCTGGAACAACTTCCGCCGCAAGTATTTGGAATACAGGTGCTATTGGATTGGCTGTAGCCTTCAATCGCTTGGAGATTGCTATCATCTTAAGTCTTCTTAATTTTTTTTTTACTCTTTGGGGGTCGGTCGACTTAAACGCGACTTTTTAGATGAAAATCAGGAAGACTAATTGAGATAAGTAAAAAGCAATAGCTCGCCAAAAAATATTTTATCAATTAAATTATTAATCAGGGAGGACAAATTATGAAATGGAGCACCAAGACAGTTTTTTCGGTAAATATGGTTTTTATAGCTATGCTTTCGAGCTTTTTTTTTCTGGCCTGCAGCGCCAATACCGTTCCCATTCAAAAAGACATCTCAAATGCGGAAATGATCATCACACGCGCTCAGACCGGAGATGTGG
>CAZIIV010000057.1:0-8154 GCA_964539365.1 uncultured Desulfobacteraceae bacterium
CTGTGTGCCCGGTAGTGACCGGCTTCATACCCTGATCCCCTGGGAGGGGTTACAGCGCTGAGGTATTTAACGTATCCATTAAAAGACTGATTCGAGTTCAGCACTTCCGGATCGGGATAAATCGGCTCAGAGAGAGTGGAAGTGTCTGGCACATAAGGGTCTAAATCGTTGGGAAATAAATGTTTGGTCCCTGATGTGATGTTCAGGGAGCCGTATAACTCAGGGTTCCATATCACATAGCCTTTTGCAGCTTCGGCCGAGTAAAAAGCGAGTTTGTGGCGCAGCTCATTTCCGGCGATCTGGACTTCTATGCTGGATGTTGTGGTTGCGGCGATACCCAGGAGGGTCAGCAGCATCAAAAGAACTACGGCTAAAACCGTTATGGATCCGTTTTCATTTTCCGGCTGGTATTTTTCTTTCATAAGTTTTTCCTGTCTGTTTATCTTTTTAAGTCCTTCCGGCGCAACAAATAACCTGGCGCTTATAGGGCAAAGCCCTTAAGGTATACTGGGTTTAACATAGCTAACCCGGGTTGTTTTTCCTTTTCCGGTGACCGTTACCGTGATGAGCTTGGCACCGAGAATATCGAGACTCGGGGGGTCGTCTTCGACCGTCCAGGATATGATATGGCCATCGAAATCCCCCGGGGCAGAATGAGGACTGCCGCTGCCGGTTTCTTGCAACTGGGAATCCGTGTATGGCAGAGCCATGAGTTTTTCGATCCTGTCCTGGGCCCAGGTCATACGGGTAGTCATCTGACCGGCCGTGGAATTTACCTTGATGGCGGAGATCTGCATGGCGGCCACCGCAAGCAGACCCACGGAAAAAATGGTAATGGCGATCAACACTTCTATCAGTGTGAATCCCTGATCTTTTTGTATGGTTTTGATCCCGGCCTGTTTTGTGTATATCTTACCCTGTCTCATGTCATGATCCTGTCTGCTTAATTCAGCCCTAAATTCCGGCACTTGACAACGGTTGTTAACCGTTTTCGGCTATAATGATCATTTTGTGCCCCTAAAATCGTCTCATCCCGCTGGTTTTTGTAAATCATGTTGTTTGGAGAAGCCCTCAAACTCCTGCCCGTCCGGGCCACAATGGTTATTTCCACGGATCGAATATCGTCAAGGGTTGTGGTTGTATTGCCGTTTGCGTCTAAATAGACAAAGTTAAGGGCATCGATATTTTCAGCTACTGCCTGATCCCCGCCGCCGGTATTTCTTACCAAATTGGTGCCGCTCAAAGAATAAGCTATATTTTCATTGGGGTCATCGATATCCCCATCCGGGTCACTGCCGGTTGAATCTCCTCTGACATCTTCAGTGAAACTGATGGAGGTTGGGCTTGCGGCAGTAATCCCGGCACCGGCCGAACCCGTGGGATCACACCCTGCCATTCGGATTTCTCTTTGCATATGGTACATTGCAGCCCTGATATTCTGCTGCATGGCGGCAATCTCTTCCTGTATCTGATAGGATTTAAACTGGTTCAAAAAAGTCGAATAGATCGCTCCCATGGCCAGCAAAGATACGGCCATGGCCACCAGAAGCTCCACCAGGGTAAACCCCTGCGTGTTTAATTTTTCTTTTTTATTCACTTTCATGCGACCGTTCCTTAATATTTCCAGTCAGTACCGTTCCATCGTCGCAAAACAATAAGGCCGTTGGTCCTTTTGCCGATACCGTAACTCGTGGCAGCGCTCGAATTGTCCAAATAAACATAGCCTGCATTACCGGTTCCTCTTACGTTCATCACCGCTACGTTATTGACAAACGTAATTTCGTCTCCAAAGGGGCTGCCGATGGGGGTGGCATTTCCATGACCATATCCCACGCCGCTTCCGTATGTATTCAGAACAACGGTTTTTACCACGATATTATCCGTACCGCCCCAGCTGTTATCAGGCCCCTGACCGGAACACATCTGATATTGATCTGATGCGGTATTAAAAACAATGGCCCAATCCGCGTTGTTTTTTATTGCGGACAGCTTTGCAAGCTGCAGATTCGAATAAAGATCACGGGCCGCACTTCTCAAGCGATATTTCGGCAGCCAGCTTAAAAAATTAGGCACGCCCACAGCCGTCAATATGCCCAGTACAACGATAACGATGATAAGTTCTATGATCGTGAATCCGGATTTTTTTCGCATGCCGGCCCCCAGAGTTTAATTATACAAATTCCATGCCACAACATTTGGTTATTAAAAAAATATTAAAAAAAACATTAAAAATAGAATTTGTATGAAATAGATTTTTGATGGCATCTATATGATTTAATTAAAAAAAAACTATGTATTTGTCAGCCGGACGGCAATGCTGAAGCATTTAGAATTGAAAGACACGGTGTTGAAATTCAATATGATCCATAGAAAAACGATAAACATATTTAACATTGGCATTAAATAATTTATAGCTGGTCTCTGTTACTGACATATTTTGTCGCATTTTTAAACAACCGTATGCCCACGGTAGGGCCGGATTCCGCTTTATTTTGACGGCGTTTTTTCTTTTCCCTGATTCGTGTCCAATCGGGATGATTGGCCCAGTGGTTGAAGGCTTCGGGATGGGGCATCAGACCGAAAATCCTGCCGCTGGGGTCACATATTCCGGCGATATCATGGACCGATCCATTGGGGTTGAAAGGAAACCTCAGATCCGCGGGCATGCCGTCGGGCATTGCATACCGGAGCACCACCTGGTGATCATCAATCAGACGACGGATGGTAGTGGGACGGGCATAAAATTTCCCTTCTCCATGCCTTACGGGAAGTTCCAGCCGATCTATCCCGCGGGTAAATATACAGGGAGATTCGGGGACAACCGTTAATGTCACCCAGTCGTCTCTGAAATTCCCACAGTCATTAAAGGTAAGCGCAACCGATCTCCGGGTGTAGTCATGGTCGAAACCGGGCAAAAGGCCGAGATTGACGAGTGTCTGGAATCCGTTACATATGCCGATGACCAGGTTTCCGGCATGGATAAACTCTAGTATCTTATCTCCCAGATTTGTCTTCATTCGAACCGCCTGGATGACCCCTGCACCGTGATCGTCTGCCCAGCTGAATCCTCCTCCGAACACCATAATCTGAAAGTCGGTTAACTTCACCGATCCATGGATAAGAGCGTTTATATGAACCCTGTGGGCATGGGCGCCGGCAAGGGTCAGGGCATATGCTGTTTCATTGTCGCAGTTCAAACCGTATCCGGTAAGGACAAGGGCCCTTACATTACTCATTATAGTTCTCCATTACCCGGCCAAGCCGAAAAAGTGACTAAAGTGAACTAAAGTTTGAAGTGACTAAAGTTAAGGAGTCGCTTCGCTCCAGCTTTTATACAAATTGGCAGTATTCCTTAATTTTAGGCACTTTAGATCACTTTAGACACTTTACACTTAATTGGTTAAACATTTCTTTGACACAAGAAGCACAAATTTCAGAGATTAGGAACTAATATTCAATACCCAGCTAATTCAATTTTCCAAAGGTCTTTTTCCAGGTGTTTTTGAGTTCCTCCACAGGAACATTAATAAGCGGCCTGCCGTCAATGCCCTTTATGACGAAGTCGGATTCACGGGTTATGGTCCCGATACGGGCGCAGGGGAGTCCTTCAAAAATTTCTTCGAAAATCTTTCGGTTCTCAGAGTCGATGGTTACAATGAACCGGCCCGCGGATTCCGAAAATAAAATAACATCATTGCGATCAAGCGGATCAGAAGGTACAAGACCAAGATCAACCCTCATCCCGAGATTCCCTCCCATAGCCACCATGGCAAGATGTACCCCAAGACCGCCACGATAGATACCATGAACAGAGGCGACCCGCTCTTTGTAGATAGCGCGGTTCAAAGCTCTGTATAGATCGGCGAACGTTTCCGGAAACACATGGGGCACATTCCGTCCCACATACCCCAAATGCTCGTAATATTCTGATCCACCGAGTTCGTTTCGCGTGGTTCCTATTACGTAAACCAGGTCTCCGGACATTTTACTGTCCATGGTGACACATTTTTCGATATCGTCAATAACGGAAGTGACGGAAAACTGAAGGGTTTCCGGAGCCGAAACTTTGTGGGTTTCACCGTATCGTCCGGCAAGGTATCCGTCAACGTACATGCTGTCCTTGCCGGAGAGCAGGGGGATTCCATAGGACAGACAGATGTCACGCAATGCCCGGCATGACCGTACGAGCTGTGCGGCTTTGAATTTGCCGTCCGGGTTATCCCGAGGATGAAATTGTATACTGGGCCAGCAGTAATTATCCACGCCGCCGATACGGTCAAAATTTGCGCCCACAGAAATGACTCTGCGCACCGCCTCATCGATGGTACAACTTGTCATGTGATAGGCATCGATGGCCGAATAGGCGGGCAGCAGTGCCTGGGAAAATACAAGACCCTTTTTGGAATCCAGTACCGGCCTTATGACCACCGCGTCACTATTGACATCACGATGCGCACCCACGAGGGGCTTAATCACGCTGGACCCCTGCACTTCATGATCATACTGTCTGCTTATCCATTCCTTGGAGCAAATATTGGGGCGTGCAAGCAAGTTCTTTAGTAATCCGTCATAGTCACCGGGCTCTTTTAGAACCGGCTCAAACAGACCGCGTCTTTCGGGTGACTGCCACCGGGCATCAAATTCCCACTGGGGGAAGCCCGACGTTAGAAGGTCCATATCTATATAAGCACACGTCCGGCCGTTATAGGTGATATGAAGTTTTCCCGTATTGGTGTACCGGCCGATGACCGTACTCTCTACGGCATGCATTTCGGAAAGCTCCATAAAACGTTCAAGATGCGCCGGATCAACGGACACGGTCATTCGTTCCTGGGATTCGGAAACCCATATTTCCCACTGATCGAGGCCCTGATATTTCAAGGGAACTTTTTCAAGCCGCACCTCGCAGCCGTTGCTGAACCGTGCCGATTCGCCCACCGATGATGAGAGACCGCCCCCGCCGTTATCCGTAATAAATCGTATCAGGCCCCGGTCCCTGGCTTCCAACAGAAAATCGTGCATTTTTTTCTGGGTGTATGGATCACCGATCTGAACATGTCCGGCAGGGGTATGCTCGGAAAACGTCTCTGACGAAGCGGTTACCCCGTGAATTCCGTCTTTACCGACCCGCCCGCCGCACATGATCAGCAGTTCTCCGGGAGATGTTTTTTTTGTTTCAGAGGGTTCTCCCTTGATAACCGCCGGCATGATTCCCACTGCCGTGACAAACACAAGGCACTTTCCCATATATCCGGGATGAAACAGGACCTGTCCGAAGGTTGTGGGAATTCCGCTCTTGTTGCCGCCGTCTCTTACCCCTTCAATAACTCCATCCAGAAGTCTTCTGGGATGGAGATGCGGCTTAAGGTCCCCGTTATAATCCCTGGGTCCCACACAATACCCGTAACTGCCCATGATCAGCTTTGACCCTTTCCCGGTTCCCAGAGGATCACGGTAAACCCCGACAATGCCGGTAATGGCGCCGCCGTAGGCCTCCATATTGGACGGAGAATTGTGGGTTTCCCCGGTAATGACGTAATAATGGTTGCCGTCAAATCGTCCCACGCCGGCATTATCCCACAACACCGATATAACCCACGGATGTTTCTCCTTTAATGTCAGCGTCGGCGTCTCGATAAAGGTTTTAAACAGATTGTCTATAACCTCGGTCTTACCGGTTTCAAGATCCAGATAACGGAACAGTCCTCGAAATGTATTATGGTTACAATGATCGCTTCTGGCTTGAGAAATATATTCAAGTTCGACATCCGTGGGATCTGAAAGGTCCACGGCGGCCCGTGAGGATTGCACCCCTGCATCCAGAAAATAGGATCTTATGAACGGGATGTCCGCAGAATTCAATGCCAGGCCCCGCTCGTCACTAATGTTTTTTAGGGTCGAATCACTGTCTACGGATATTGTTGACACCGTTGGGGTATGGTCAAGTATGACTCTGGGGATGATAATACCGGTTCCCCGGGCGGGGGTCCATTTGTCGACCGGAAAAATTTTGCACTGCTGGATGATGTCATTGGCAAGAAGTTCGGTCGCAATCGTGTTCATGTGTTCTTCGGTCAGGCCGTTACCTTTCAGACAATAGCGCTTTGAAGTATAGATCGCTTGACCCGGGCCGAACCTTATGCCCAGAATATCTTCCACCGCCTCAACAGCGGTGCTTCCGGGATTATCTCTGACGCCCGGTCTGTAGCCGACCCAGATGGTCCAGTCAAATTCTATATCAAGGGGATCGAAAGAGGAGACCTGTGTCTCAGGATTGGTGAAAATCTCTGTTTGGATAGTTTTCAGCTGATCCCTGGAAAGATCGGCATCAATGGTGACAACATACACGCAGCGAACGCTGGCGAGCTCGATACCAAAATAATTCTTTGCCTTCCGGCGTATCCCGTTTCCTTCAGCATCAAACAGTTCGGATTTTAGCGCTATCTCAAGTCGATATGGCATGGTCAAATTAGTTCGCTTCGCTCACAATTTGGAATGTTGGAATATTGGGTTCAGCAGTAAAGACCCATTTTCAAATTCTTGCTTGTTCAATTTCTACCAATGTAAAATTACTGCTACTGCATTAACAATTGCAGAAATTTATATTAGTTGTACGTGTTGTGCTTTTTGTGGCAAAATTTTTTCCATTCAGCCACCAAAGCATCAAGGCACGAAGAAAGAACGTCTCGGAATTTCTACAACTATATGAAATCAATAGTTTTTTAATGGCAACCTCTTTGTGCCATTGTAATGTAATGCTGGAATATTGGGGATAAGAACGGAAATATAGCATTTTAATTGTAAAAAACTCCCTTAAACCCATTATTCCATTATTCCACCATTCCAATTGGCGCGAAGCCCTTAACTTGATCCTTTGTGTCTTAGTGTCTTTGTGGCAAATATTTTTGGTTCCGGCTTGTCCGGGTCAGGATTCACTGAAAAAAACCCGCGCAATATCATTATAGAAAACATAGATCATCAGCAGTATCAACAAAAATATACCCGCCTGCTGGGCAATTTCCCGTACCCTTATACTTACCGGACTTCCCGTGGCCGCTTCAATAAAAAAGAAAAGCAGATGACCGCCGTCCAGGACCGGGATGGGAAGAAAATTGAGAATGGCAAGGTTTATACTGATCAGTGCAATGAAAAAGATCAAATTCGTCGCCCCTTCTCTGGCCTGCTCCCCGGCCATTTGAGCGATCATAATCGGTCCGCTCAGTGTTTTTGGGGAAATAGCTCCCTGCAAAATTTTTATAACCCCTTTCAGGGTCAGAACGCTTATGTAATAAGTCTGTATAATGCTCTCTCGAAGGGACTGGAACACATTCAAATCTTGTGAAATTCCATCACCTGAAGCGGTAATTCCGATGACATACTGTTCTATATCCTCGTTAAATATATTTTTAAATGTTTTCAATTCGGGCGTAATTGTTACAACCCGGGTAGAATCACCTCGACGCACGGACACCGAAAGCGGCTTGCCTCTGCTTCTCGTAATAATTTTTGCCATTTCTTCCCAGGTTGATACCTTGATCCCATTTATGGATGTAATCAGGTCATTTTTTTTCAGACCGTCCCGGTATGCAGGGGTGTTCTCCTGTACCTCTCCTATGGAAGGTTTTAATATAAACATGCCGGAAATTTGGAAAATACCAAAGAATATTATTACCGCCAAAAGAAAATTAAAAAAAGGGCCGGCCGCAACGATGAGTATTCTTTTCCAGACATTTTTGTGGGTAAACGAGATCGGAATGTCGGCGGGATCCAACTCGGCATCGGGTTGCTCGCCAACCATTTTAACATATCCGCCTAAGGGAATGGCGGAAATAATATAATCCGTAATACCAACCTTTTTACCGATTAATCTGGGGCCAAAACCCAGTGAAAATTTTTCAACCCCCACACCAAACAACCTGGCGACTAGAAAATGTCCCAGCTCATGAAAAAATATCAGTACACCTAAAACAATGATTAATGCGAATATATTAACACTCATTACACGAATACTTCCTGCCGAAAAATGAACGGTAACCGTTTACGGATTTTTTGAAATCACAAATCCCAATATTATATCCTTTCGATCAGCTTCCGGGCCTGCTCCCGGGCCCATCTGTCAGATTCGAGGAGATCATCAAAGCACGGATTTGTAAC
>CAZIIV010000057.1:8254-16532 GCA_964539365.1 uncultured Desulfobacteraceae bacterium
GCTCCCGGGCCCATCTGTCAGATTCGAGGAGATCATCAAAGCACGGATTTGTAACAAGCGAATGGTTCTCCATTGTTTTTTTAATAATTTCGGGTATTTTAATAAATGGGATGCGCTGCTTTAAAAAAGCCTGAACCGACATCTCATTTGCAGCATTTAACACTGCCGGCAGTGTCCCTCCGGTTTGGCATGCCGTATATGCCAGATCAAGGCATGGAAATTTATTTAAATCAGGCCGTTCGAAAGTAAGTGCCCCGATTTCGGTAAAATCAGGCAACGGCTGTTCCAGTGACAGACGTTCGGGATATGACAGGGCATATGCAATGGCTGCTTTCATATCCGGAATCCCCAGCTGGGCCATTACCGTGCCGTCTTTAAAAGAAACCATGGAGTGGATCACGCTTTGGGGATGGATCAGAACTTCAATCCTTTCCTGTGAAACACCGAACAGGCATTTTGCCTCAATAACCTCAAGTCCCTTGTTCATTAACGTCGCCGAATCTACACTAACCTTTTTGCCCATTTGCCAGGTTGGATGATTGAGTGCATCTTGAGGTTTAATTTTCACAAATTCATTTTCAGGCCGGTTTAAAAACGGACCACCCGAAGCGGTGAGAAGGATTTTATCCAGATCCTGCCTGCGGTTGCCCGAAATACATTGAAAAATTGCGCTGTGTTCACTATCTATCGGAATTATTTTTACATGATTTTGTTTCGCTCTTTTTACAACAATTTCGCCGGCCATTACAAGGGTTTCTTTGTTTGCCAGGGCAATGTTTTTTCCCGCCTCTATGGCAGCAAGGGTCGGTATGAGTCCGGCCGATCCCACAACTGCGGCAACAACCATATCAACAGAATCATAGCTCGCCGCAGTCCTGTAACCGTCTTGTCCATACATAATTTCAACCTTTGGTCCTGACGAAAGCATGCGTTTTAATTCAACGGCATGGGTTTCATCAAAAACCACAGCGAGGTCAGGGACGAATTTCTCCACCTGACGGGCCAACACCCTTGTATTATTTTTAGCTGCAAGCGCCCTTACGGTAAATCTCTCGGGAAACATTGCCACAATTTCAAGTGCATTGCGCCCGATGGATCCCGTGGATCCGAGTATGGAAAGATGTTTCATTTATAATATATATTCTTTAAAAAAATAAGCCACCGGAGCCGCAAAAAGCAGCGCATCAATACGATCCAGAACCCCCCCATGACCGGGAAGTAATGAACCGGAATCCTTTATATTTCCGACTCTCTTCAGCTGAGATTCAAACAGATCGCCCGCCTGTCCCGCAACACCGATGCAAAGGAAAAACAGGATGCTTAAGTTCCACTGAAACAGGGGGAAAAAAAAGATTTTGAACAAAGCACCCGAGCACACGTTGGCGGCAAGTCCGCCAACAGAGCCCTCTATGGTTTTATTCGGACTTACGGCAGGGCAAAGCTTATGTCGCCCCAAATACGACCCGGCGTAGAATGCACCGGTATCCCCCATAAAAACAACGAGTAATACAAAAAAAATCCAGGAAATCCCATTATTCCCATTTCGGATCATAACAAGATATGATAGAAGTAACGGTATATATATAACAGCCAGAACCTGTTTGAAAACAATCCCCGACACGGACGCATCAAATTTAAACCTGGGAAGAGAGATCAGGGCGGAACCCATAAGATTTAACGCAATAAGGCCCAACATAATTTTGAATGAATTCATGTATGCGGCCCAGATAATCGCCGGACCTGAGATAAAAGCCAACAGCTTAAAGCAAAATGGATTTGAGCGACCGGTTTTGTCAACAACGATATGAAAAAATTCCCAAAGGGCGATGAGGCATACGGAGCCGATACCCACGGCAAATATCAATGTCCCCCCGCTGCCGATCAGCAGAGCAAGAAGGGGAATGCTCACAAAAGCTGTAATCCATCGTTTCAGGTGCATTTTGATTGGGTTGCCGGTTGCAGCAAGTTGCAAAAAATTAATCCGAGTTAAAAATATAAGCCTAAATATTTCGTAGGCGTTCACGGTTCAAAGGTTCAGGGGTTCAAGGTTCTATTCTCGTCCCCGGACTGCATTTGGGATGCGTATTTACGAGAAAAGCGTCAGTTTCATCAGGCCTAACCCAAAATTTGAAGCCAAATTGCCAACTATTTGGAAAAATGAACATTTGTAACGAGGACTTCGGATCTTCAATGCTTTCTTTGTCCTTAACCCTGAACTTTGAACTCTGAACCTGTGAACGGTTACTTATAGAGTTAATAAGACGTTTTATTCCCAACTTTACCGAACCTCCGTTCACGTTGCTGATAGTCTTCGAGAATTCGAACAAACTCGTCTTTTCCAAAATCGGGCCATAAAGTATCTGTAATATAAATTTCCGAGTAAGCGATCTGCCACAGGAGAAAATTGCTTATGCGCATTTCCCCGCTGGTTCTGATTAAAAGATCCGGATCAGGCATTTTACGGGTATATAAATGTTCGGATATAATTTCCGGGGTTATTGAATCCGGATCCATACCGCCATCTTTGGTTTTAATGGCAATTTCTTTAACCATCTTGACGAGTTCCGCCCGTCCGCCGTAGCTCAAGGCCAGATTTAGGGTCATGCCGTCATTTTTTTTTGTTAATTCCATAACCTTATGTAATGCTTGCCGGACATTTTCCGGCAACCGTTCTATCTGTCCGATGGCATACAGCCGGATATTGTTATCCAGCATCTCTTTTTGTTCGGAGTCGAGAAATTTTTTAAGAAGGGTCATCAGAGCAACGACTTCGGATTGGGGACGCTGCCAGTTCTCCGTGGAAAAAGCATACAGAGTAAGATAGGGAATTCCGATGTTGCGGCAGGCTCGAACAATGGTTCGAACCGTTTCCGAGCCTTTTTCGTGTCCTTGGATCCGATTTAAGAGCCGTTTTTTGGCCCACCGTCCATTACCGTCCATGATAATGGCAACATGTGAGGGTAGCTTTTCAGGATCAAGATTATTGTAAATAGAGGACGACGTATTAGAACTCAAGGATCTCTTTCTCTTTTTCTTTACAAACATCATCGATAAGCTTGATATGCTTATCTGTTATTTTTTGGACCTGGTCCTGAGCTTTAAAGGCATCATCTTCCGAAATATCACCATCCTTTTTCAGTCCTTTTAACAGCTCGTTGGAATCACGTCTGATATTGCGCACGGCCACCCTGTGTTCCTCGCTTTTTTTATATATGGTCTTGACAAGATCTTTTCTTCTGTCTTCGGTGAGCGGCGGAATGGATATGCGTATGACTTTGCCATCATTTGAAGGCGTTAACCCTAAGTCAGATTTTAAGATAGCCTTTTCTATATCCTTGATTACGGAAACATCCCATGGCTGAATGCTGATAAGTCTGCTTTCAGGAACAGACAGAGATGCCATCTGATTAAGAGGCGTGGGGGTGCCGTAATATTCAACCCGGATTCCGTCAAGAATGGACAGGGAAGCCCGTCCCGTGCGGATCTTCTTAAGTTCATTTTTAAGAGAGGTTATGGACTTTTCCATACTTTGCGTTGTTTCCTGATATATGGATTCAATCATGGATTTCTCCTATCAATGATTTCCGGCATCTTAAAACTGCTTAATTGGTTATTTGGGTTCCTATATCTTCTCCACATATAACTCTTTTTATATTTCCCTTGTTTGCCAAATTAAAAATAATAAGGGGAAGATTATTATCCATGGCCAGAGAAATGGCTGTCATATCCATCACATGGAGCTGTTGTTCAATGACTTGCATGTAGTTGGTTTTTTTTATAAATTTAGCATTCTTATTGATATCCGGATCTGAATCGTAAAGGCCGTCAACCTTTGTAGCCTTTAAAAGGATATCGGCACGTATTTCCTGTGCCCTGAGCACCGCAGCCGTATCGGTGGTAAAGTAAGGATTACCGGTGCCGGCCGCAAATATTACCACCCGCCCTTTTTCAAGATGGCGGACAGCCTTCCGGATAATGAACGGTTCGGCCACCTCATGCATGGAAATAGCACTCTGGACACGAGTCATAATCCCGTTTTCTTCCAGAGCATCCTGTAACGCCAGACTGTTAATCACCGTGGCCAACATGCCCATGCGGTCTGCGGAAACTCTGTCTATGCCATATGAAGCGGCGGCAACTCCCCTGAAAATATTACCGCCGCCCACAACTATGGCGATTTGAACGCCCAAGTCAAATGCCGAACGGATTTCTTCGGCCACATATTTTATGACATCAGGGCTTATTCCAAAACTCTGGTCGCCCATGAGCGCTTCACCGCTCAGCTTCAATAGAACTCTTTTAAATCGAGGCATTATCAAATCTTATACCTCACCTATTTTAAACCGTGCAAACCGTTTAATTGTAATGTTCTCGCCGATTTTTGCAACCATTTCATTTAAAAGATCTTCAATGGTTATATCGGGGTCACGAACATAGGCCTGATTCATCAGGCAGTTTTCCTTGAAAAATTTTTTCATCTTGCCGTCTACTATCTTGTCTGCTATTTGCTCGGGCTTGCCCATGTCCAGAACTTGTGCACGATAAATTTCTTTTTCTTTGTCAATGGTTTCTTTGGGGACGTCTTCCGGTCGTATACTTACGGGATTGGTCGCTGTGATATGCATTGCAATATTTTTTGCAAATTCTTTAAAATCCTCATTTTTTGCAACGAAATCGGTTTCGCAGTTAATTTCGACCAGAACACCCAGCTTGTTGTCCATATGAATATACGACTCGATTATCCCTTCAGTCGTGGCCTTGCCGGCTCGCTTTGCGGCTGTGGCTAGGCCTTTTTTCCTTAAAAAATCGACTCCCTTGCTGATATCTCCATTACACTCGGAAAGTGCCTCTTTACAATCCATGATTCCCGCTCCGGTCTTATCACGGAGCTGTTTGACCGTTGCAGCACTAATTGTCGCCATTATTATTCTCCTATCTCTTCAGTATCCGTTGTTTCTACCGGTTCCTGATTTTCATCGTGTTCAGGAAGTTGTGCATCATTTTGGTTTTCAGTTGTTGTTCTTTTAATTATTTCCACAACAGGCCCTTTTGTACCATCTGAAATAATCTTTCTTTCACCCGGCTTTAATTCCGAACTCACTGCCGCAACTTCAGATACTTCCTCCGTTTCTTTATCGGTTTCAGCCTGCTGTTTTTCAGCCATACGATCTTTACCTTCAATGCAAGCATCAGCGATTCTGGATGTGATTAGCCGTATTGCCCGGATGGCGTCATCATTACCGGGTATGATATAGTCAATATCATCAGGATTACAATTGGTATCAACAATAGCAATAATCGGAATTCCCAGTCGTTTTCCCTCACGTACTGCAATGGCCTCGTTCTTGGGGTCAACCACAAAAATGGCGCCGGGAAGATCATTCATGGTTCGTATTCCGCCAAGGTTGTTGTCAAGTTTTACCCGTTCCTTTTCAAGCTTCAGCCTTTCTTTTTTAGGAAAAAGATTGATCGATCCGTCATTTGAAATTGTATTTAAATAGTTAAGACGTTCTATACTTTTTTTTATGGTCTGAAAATTCGTCAGCATCCCGCCCAGCCATCGGTTATGAACGTAAAACATTTCGCATCGATTGGCTTCTTCATAGATGGCGTCCCGGGCCTGCTTTTTGGTCCCTACAAAAAGAAGCATTTTGCCGTTGGCAACGGTATCTACGACAAAATCATATACTCTCCTGAACATTCGAACTGTTTTCTGAAGGTCGATGATATAAATTCCGTTCCTGGCCCCAAAGATATATTGCTTCATCTTGGGATTCCAGCGCTTTGTCTGATGACCAAAATGCACTCCGGATTCCAGCAGTTCTTTCATTGTAATATAAGCCATTATTCTCTCCTTTTTAAATGGTTTTCCACCGCCGATATCACTCCCGAATCCGACCCCGCTATGCGGAGCACCGGGAACCAGGTCCATCGGCGTGCGAATTAATTAAACCTGACGGTTTCGTAAAAAGTCCACCTTCTGCGTTGTGCTGCATTTCGCAATCATTCAACGTACGAAAAGTACGCCTCATGATTACAAAATTTGCACGCCTTGAATTTGAACTTTTTACGAAACCGTCCAAATCGGACTTTCTACGAATTAATTAAACCTAAATCAAGCGATTCTTGCTCAACTTAGGTTAAACAAATTTTTCTAACAAATTAAATAATGATTCGCAACAGTTTTTTATACCTTTTTCTTTCTCATCCGGACAACACGGTCATATCCGCCATAATCTTTGGTGAATACCACATGGTCATAATTCCCACACTGGTCGATAATACTCCGGACATCATTTTTTTGATCATAACCGATTTCCAGCAACAGGCTTCCCTCCGGGTTCAGATATTCATGAGCAGTATTAATAATATGTTTTAAACAGAGAAGTCCGTTTTTGCCGCCGTCAAGAGCCGAAATCGGTTCGTACTTGTAAATTTCAGGCTGAAGACGCCCAATCACCCGGGTGGGAACATAGGGAGGGTTTGACAGGATCATATCAAATTTTTTCCCATATTTTAATGGCATAAACCAGTCTGCACAAAAGAAATTGACAACCCTATCCAGACCATGGCGTTTTGAGTTTTGCCTGGCCACCCTGATGGCGCTAACCGAGCAGTCAGATGCAAAATAAATATGTTTGGGTCGCGTGAATGCGATGGCGAGAATTACGGCCCCGGCTCCTGTGCCGAGTTCTAAAATTCTTTTTGGCAACGGGTTAATATCAAAAGCGTTGTCCCGGGGCAAAAGACTTAATGCAGCCTCAACCAGGCACTCGGTCTCAGGCCGCGGAATCAGGACATCTTTTGTGGCGACAAAATCCATGGACCAGAATTCTTTGACGCCCACAATATATGCAACCGGTTCCCGCTCAATCCGACGTTTTATTAACACTTTAAATTTCGAAAGCTCATTTAGGGAAAGCGGTTGGTCGTATTGTAAATATAGATCTATTCTTTTTAATTTTAAGACATGTGCCAGAAGTATTTCGGCTGTAGATCTTGGGCTGTCTATATCGCGGGATTTAAAATAAGAAGTGGTCCATTCGAGAAGTTTTATTATGGTCCATTCAGGATCCCTGGACTTCTGCTGATTCTGCATTCTGTAATGCCTGGGTCTGATAAAAAGTTGCAAGTTTTTCTATGATTTCATATAGTTCCCCCTGCATAATATTTTCAAGCTTGTAAAGGGTAAGTCCGATCCGGTGATCGGTAACTCTTCCCTGGGGGAAGTTATATGTTCGGATTCTTCCACTTCTGTCTCCGCTTCCTATCTGGCTTTTCCGCTCTTTGGATCTTTTTTCATCCTGCTCCATGATCATACGATCAAGAATGCGGGCGCGCAGGACTTTCATGCCTTTGTTCTTATTTTTCAACTGGGATTTTTCATCCTGGCAGGTTACCACCATGCCTGTGGGAAGGTGGGTGATACGTACTGCCGAATCGGTTGTATTTACACTTTGACCTCCCGGGCCGGTTGATCGGAACACGTCGACTTTAATCTCACCGGGGTCGATATGGAATTCAACATCTTCGGCTTCGGGCAAAACCGCAACCGTCACTGCGGAGGTATGAATCCGTCCCTGAGTCTCGGTTTCCGGAACTCGCTGGACACGATGTATACCACTTTCATATTTAAGACGGCTGTAGGCTCCCTTGCCGTGGATCATGGCGATGATTTCTTTTAACCCCCCGACACCGGTAGGATGATGGGTCATGACTTCCATTTTCCAATTTTTGCTTTCGGTGTAGCGTGAGTACATTCTGAAAAGATCACTTGCAAACAGTGCGGCCTCTTCCCCGCCGGTTCCGGCCCTTATTTCAATAATAACATTCTTTTCATCATTAGGATCCTTGGGTAAAAGGAGATGTTTAAGATCGTTTTCAAGGTTCTTTTTGGTGAGGGTCAGGACTTCGACTTCATTCCGGGCCATCTCTTTTATATCCGGGTCCTTGTCTTTTAAAAGCTCCATACTGTCATTAAGCTCTTCCAAGATCCGCTGATACTTTTGAAAAACCGAAACAATTTTACTTAACTCGGCATGTTCCCGGCTGTACCTCTGGTATGCCTCCCGATCCTGAACAATCCCGGGATCGCTCATCCGCTTTTCGACTTCTAAAAATCGATTTTCAACACCGGTTAATTTATCAAACATTCGTCTTATTCTGATCGCTCCATTAAAAAACAGTAACGCCCAAAAATAATGAATTTGTAAAAAGTAGAATTTATCACGTTTTAGGTTTTAAGCTTTAGGTTTTAAGCAATTAATATTAATTGCTT
>CAZIIV010000058.1:0-16360 GCA_964539365.1 uncultured Desulfobacteraceae bacterium
CGCGATATCTATCGATCCGGATCATGTTCAATGGGGTATCGTGAGCCTTCGGGACGTTGATGCAGAGCGTGCACAGCCTATTAATGCAATATTATTAAAAATTGAACTTTCACTATATGGCCGTATCAGATTAGCGATGTAGGGTAGCCCTGACCAGGTCGAGAATGAGAATCCATATCAAATTGGAAAGAAAATATGCGTGTAAATTCATAATTATACATACACAAATGCCTCCCAACGGCTAAGGACTTTCTGGTTACTTGTTGTAGCGCAGCGGAGATCCCGATTGAACGGGGATGCTGGTAGGAGTGAAACGGAGATCCCGTTTAAGCGGTCCTGACATCTTCAATGCTATCGATTCTTCGATTCAAGCACTGCCCTGTGGGTACGTTCAATTCTATCTCTGCCATATTTAACCAACTCCCGTGCTTTGGGGTATAAACAAACTCAAATCGATCCCATAACGCCTTTGCCTTGTTCGGATCAAATGTTTCATAGAATGATCCGGGAGTGTGCGTATTCAGATTGTCCATCACCAATGTTATTATTTCAGCATTTTCATACTGTGTACCAATCTCTTCTAAGAAATAAGACATTGAATTTAGCAGATCTTGAAAGCAGATATAGGTCGGATGCGAAACAGCATTATACTTTTGATTTGCTTAGACCCAATCAATTCCCGGATTGGATTGCAAATTTTCAAAAAGGAAAATATGGATGATTGGAGTTCCGGGGATTTCCTGTTTACACTACCATCTTTGTTCTATTGAAGCGGAAATAAAAGAGAATTGATAAAGGGTTTGATCTTCTGCCCGCAAAATGGTCAGAGATCGTTCAGCAGACGACAAAAGAATCATTGCGCAAGGCACTGGAATTTGCGGTCATGACCATGGATGATCGGCCAAGGGTATCTTCCTGGAGGTTTTTGTCCTTGGAGGAAAATCACCCGGAGACGATTCAACGGAGACCGGGTATTTTGTAATGCGGGCTGCTTTTGCCCGAGAAGTTACTGAAGCTGCCAAATACATAGCGAAAAAAGGGGTGACCGAAAAGGGTGCTGCGGCGATCGCAAGATTCATTACCACAATTGCATCCCGTTATGGAACAACTGTTTCTGAAAAAATTGCTGCACAGGCCGTTCCTCTGATTGGCGCAGCAGGAGGTGCATTGACAAACACGATTTTTATAGATCATTTTCAAGACATGGCCCGGGGTCACTTTATTATACGCAGGCTTGAGAGGGTCTACGGGACTGACGAAGTTAAACGTCAATACGAAAAACTGTGATCAGTACTAAATCGGATTTTTTACGAGTTCCTCAATTTTGGGTCAGGAAGTTTGGATTTTTTTAAAATAATTTTCCAACCGATCCATGCCCTGGGCAATGTTTTCCATAGAGGTTGCATATGAAAATCGAAGGTATCCTTCGCCGTTTTTTCCGAAATCGATTCCGGGTGCCACACCCACATGCGCTTTTTCAAGAATATCAAACGCCAGTTGATATGAGTCGCCGGAAATGTGTTTTGCATTGGCAAATACATAAAAAGCCCCTGTGGGTTCCACAGTGATCCCGAGACCCATATCTTTAAGGCGACGGATCATGTATTGTCTTCGTTCATTATAAATCCGCTTCATGCGCAAAATATCTTCCCCGGCCTGTTTAAAAGCGGCGATTCCGGCCACCTGAACCATGGCATTGGCCGAAATAAAAAAATTCTGTTGAAGCTTTTGTATGGGGCGAATGAAGTGTTTGGGGGCAATCATATAGCCGAGTCGCAACCCGGTCATTGCATAAAGTTTTGAAAACCCGTTCAAGACAAACGCCTTTTCCGTAAATTCCAGTATCGAGTGTTCTTTTCCCTCGTAAACCAGGCCATGATAGATTTCATCCGAGATAATATACGGTGCGTCGGATTTTAAAGACAGGGCGGCAATTGCCTCCATTCGGTCTTTGGAAAGCAGGTTTCCCGTTGGATTGGACGGGGAGTTGATAAATATTCCTTTTGTTTTCCGGGTGATCTTTTTCTCAATGGCTTCGGGTCGGTATTGAAAGCCGTCTTCCTCGTACACGGTGACGAATACGGGCTCGCCCTGAACGAATTTTATAAAATTAGGATAGCAGGCATAATGAGGATCTGAGACAATGACCTGGTCTCCTTTTTCCAAAAGGGCGGAAAACATGACAAACATGGCCGGAGAAGTGCCTGATGATATGACGATCTGATCGGGATCTACCGACACGCTGTACGTTTTTAAATAATGTTCACTGATGGCTTCTCTGAGATCTATCATCCCCAGGCTGTGTGTATAATGGGTATGGCCGTTTGCCAGTGCCTTGCAGGCAGCATCCTTAATGCATTGGGGGGTGTCAAAATCAGGTTCACCGACTTCCAGGTGAATCACATGAATCCCCTGACGTTCCATTTCGTGGGCTTTCTCCAGAACGTCCATTACGATGAAAGGGGTCATTTCTTTGGTTCGATGGGATATCATTTTTGTTCCTTAAACAACCTTATTTAGACGGTATTCTATAATGCCCTCAGCGCCGTGTTTTAAAAGCTTTGGGATAAGGTCTCTGACAACACTGGTGTCCACCACGGTTTCCACAGAAAACCAGTTCGAGTTGTAAAGCGGTGCAACTGTTGGTGCGTTGAGACTGGGGAGCAAGGAAACCACCTTTTCAAGGCGAGTATCCGAAACATTCATTTTAAGGCCCACAAGCTTTTCAGCCACGAGCGCGCCTTTGAGTAACAGTGCGATTTGTTCAAGTTTTTCTTTTTTTTGGCGGTCCTTCCATGAAATGTGGTTGGCGATGAGCTGAGTATAGGTCTGCATAAATTCATGGATAATTTTCAGCCCATGGGCCTTAATGGTGCTTTCGGTCTCGGTGACTTCCACAATGGCATCGGCAAGACCGGAGACCACTTTTGCTTCCGTGGCTCCCCAGGAAAATTCAACGATGACATTAATGTTACGCTCGGAAAAATAGTTTTTTGTATATTCAACCAGTTCGGTGGATATTTTTTTCCCTTCAAGATCCTCAAGTTTATTAATGCTAGAATCCGGGGCAACCGCCAGCACCCATCGAGCAGGTCTGGCGCTGGTTTTGGAGTAGACAAGATCGGTGATCACATGGACATCGGATTTGTTTTCAGCGATCCAGTCCTTGCCCGTAAGTCCGGCATCCAGGGTGCCGTTTTCAACATGACGGGACATTTCCTGAGCTCTGCACAGGGTGCATTCGATGGTGTCATCATTTATTTCGGGGAAATAACTTCTGCCGTTGACATTAATCTTCCATCCGGAACGCTTGAACAGATCTATGGTTGCGTTTTGCAGGCTTCCCTTGGGAATCCCCAGTTTCAAAAGGGTTGTCATTTATGATATACCTCCTCGGGATTAAATACCGGTTCTCCGATAATCCGGATTGCGCCATGATCGACCTTTTTAAAAAAACAGCTTCTATATCCCAGGTGACAGGACGCGCCTCCCACCTGTTCAACTTTGAGCAATATCGTATCATCATCACAATCGATCCTGATTTCTTTTACGATTTGCATATTTCCGGACGTTTTCCCTTTAATCCACAGCGTTTGTCTGGTGCGGCTGTAATAAGTGGCATTTCCGGTGGCAAGGGTTGCTTCCCATGCGTCTTGGTTCATAAATGCAAGCATTAAAACCTCACCGGTTTCATAATCCTGAACAATGGCCGGTATCAATCCGCCCATCTTTTTAAAATTGAGTGTAATCATTAAAATATATATCCTTTAACAAGTTTATTATGAAAATCTTTTCTGATAACAATAACTTAAAATAAAGTCAAATTGTTTTTTTGAGTTAAGGTTACGGAAAACAATTAATCCTCCGAGATTACGTCGGATTTTAACGTTTCACCTTACATTGACTTTCATAGCAGTGATTGGTATGGTACCCGGCTATGGAATCAGGAAATGTAGTTGAATATATCGACAGCAAAAAAATTGTTTGTGCGGTCGTTCTTGAAGTCAAAAATCATAGGCTTAGACTTTTGACCGAAACCAACCGGGAAGTCAACCTTTCGGCAAGTCGTCTGTCACACACGTGTGAAACGCGTCTGGATCCTTCCATTTTAAGAAGTACCATGGTCCATACCTTAAAGGAGATAGCAAGCCGGCGCAACGCATTGAGAAGTCACATAAATATCAAGGAATTATGGGAAGTTTTAAACACGGAACAAGAATGGATCGATCTGGATACAATGACCAGATTATGTTTTCCGGAAAGTCCGGGTTGCGATCAAGAGTCTGCCGTTGTGCGGGCGTTGTTTTCAGACAGACTTTATTTTAAATTTAACCGTGATCGCTTTTTCCCCAATACACAAGATCAGGTTGAACAAAAAATTGATCAGGAAAGAGAAACTGCGCGGAGAAATCGAATAATCAAAGAGGGCGGAGAATGGATTAAAAATGTCTTGAATGATACCCCCTCTTCCCCGCCTGAAAACGAAACCCAAATTATAAACATCCTGAAATCATGTTATCTTTTCCAAAAGGAAAGCACAACCTATACCCTTGCTAAAGCAATGCTTGCAACGGCCGGCATCGACCCTGATGAAGGAATTTTTCAGGTTTTGGTTAAGCTGGGTGTTTTTGATAAGAACGAAAATACGGATCTTTATAAATATAATATTTCAACGGCGTTTCCCGGCAATGTTATGCAAAAGGCAACCGAACTGGCCGATTCACGGCAGGAGTTTTCGGATGATCCCATGCGCAAAGATTTGACCGGGCTTTCGTTGATGACCATAGACGGCCAGGCAACTTTAGATTTTGATGATGCCATAAGTATAGAAGATCATGGGGATCATTATCATCTTGGAATTCATATTATGGATGTGGGGCATTTTATTAAAAAAGGAGATTGTATCGATCAAGAGGCGTTGGTTCGCGGCAGCTCAATTTATATGCCCGATCAGAAAATATCCATGATTCCGCCCTGTCTTGCCGAAAATCTTTGTAGCCTGAAAGCCGGACACTTACGTCCGGCCATCAGCATTATGGTGATGTTAAGCAAATCTTTGGAAATCATCGAGTATGAAATAATTCCGAGCCTGATCCGGGTCACACACCAGTTCACTTATTACGATGTTAATATCATTGCTCAAGACAGGAAGGAAATTATCATACTTCGTGATATCGCGGAACAATTCCGTCAGAACCGGATGGCTGCAGGGGCCGTTCAGATCACATTTCCGGATATTCATGTATGGGTCGATGAGAATAATGAGGTTACCATAAACAGAGTGAACAGGGAAAGTCCCGGAAGGATGCTGGTTTCGGAAATAATGATCATGGCAAACTGGCTTATGGCCAAGTTCCTGGCCCAACATAACGCTCCGGCAATATACCGGTCTCA
Source organism: uncultured Desulfobacteraceae bacterium (assembly GCA_964539365.1). Taxonomy (GTDB): domain Bacteria; phylum Desulfobacterota; class Desulfobacteria; order Desulfobacterales; family UBA11574; genus S5133MH16. The sequence goes on from CAZIIV010000058.1 coordinate 5,395, forward strand.
AACCGCACCCCGTGAACGACTCTACAAGGGAACGGAAGGTTCATTATTCCAAAACTGTATGCAGCGAAGGCTGTTAAGCCGTTTTGTGTTAAGTCCGAAGCCCGAACATCATTCGGGATTGGGTCTGGATGCCTATGTTACCGCAACGTCACCCATCCGGAAATATTTTGATCTGGCCACTCAGCGGCAGATACGGGCGGTTCTCGGCATGGAAGTGCCTTACACCATTAAAGAAATAGATAATATCATACAGATGCTTCAAGAACCGATGAACTGTGTATCAAAGCTTCAATTCAATCGCCACAGGTACTGGTTGTTGAAATATCTTGAAAAAAGAATCGGGCAAAAAGAAGAGGCGGTTGTCCTGTACAAAAAAAGAAACACCTACCATATACTCATACCCGAATACATGATAGAATGCGACTTGCCCTCATCCAGCGGCATAGATTTGAAGCCCCAAGACCTGATTCAGATAACCATACAGCATGTCAATGCAAGAAAAAACGTGTTGTCTGTATTCATGGGCTGATGGGTGAAAATCAAGACCGTTGGTAAACGCTGATGCCTTTCTATTGACAAACCCTGGCTCCGAAGCTTTTTTTAGGTGTCAGGTGTTAGGTATCAGGTGTCAGGAGTAAGAAACGAATTAGCCGACACCTGACACCTGACACCTGAAAACAAATAGCCATAGCAATCTTAGCAAATAACAGTCTTGATTTACACCCTGGCTAATCATAAAGGAATTATAAAGCCATGCGCGTATTATTCTGGTACTGTGACAGGTTTGATTGGGTGCCGGCCGTTAAAACTTTGGAAGATGTTCCGGAAGCCGAACCCGCTGAAAATCGAAATGCCGTAGTGGCGTTTGTTCATATCGAACCCGGGGACGTTGAAGATGGCGGTTCAACGGAGACCAAGCTTATTAAAAATGCCAAGTGGCTGGCCAGAAAATGGGACATTACCCGGATTGTTCTTCACTCTTTTACCCACCTGGGACAAGAAAAAGCCGACCCTGACCAAGCTCAGACCCTGTTGAGCCGGGCGCAAAAGCGCCTGGAAAACGCTGGCTACTCGGTGATTCAGACTCCGTACGGATATTTTTTGGATCTGTCCATAAAAGCTCCGGGTCACCCTCTGGCAAGAATATACAAGGAATTTTAGGAATAAACAACCGCACGATATAAACTGATTTGCGACTGCCTTACACCACAGAGATTACCCGCCCCCGAGTTATTTTTTGAAGATCATCCGGCGAAAGCTTGACCATTGTATTGGAGGACCCGGCAGCCGCCCAGATCTCCGGGTATTTGAGAAGATCTTCATCGATAAATGTATTCAGGGAGCTGGAATGACCCAAAGGCGGAACCCCACCAACCACAAAACCGGTTTTCGAACGGACAAAATCAGGGTCCGCCATCTTTATGGGCTCGGAAAGGAAATTTCGTAATTTTTTTGGATTTACCCGATTTGCGCCGCTGGCAAGAACCAGAATCGGTTTCTTGGTCTTTTTGGTCATAAAAACCAAAGACTTGACAATCTGTTCTACCCGACAGCCCAAAGAGTTGGCTGCGTCTTGAGCACTTCGGGTAGTTTCCTTCATTTTCAGTACCTGACACTCAAGACCGTGAGCCTCGAGTGCTTTTTCTACTTTCCGGACACAGGTATTTAACCTATTGGGCATGCCTAATCCTCCACGATTTCAAACCAATTCTTCTCCGGATTTTTCCTGACCCTGTTCGAGTCAAAAATGCGTCCGTTCATCGCAATATAAACACCGGGCGTCAATGTTTGGACAGCGGCAACCGCACAGCCAATATTAAATGACGCATCGCTGGATTTAAATCGGGCCGGCATCATGGCTCCGGTCAGAACGATCACTTTTCCGGGTATGGTTTTCAATTTTTGAGCGGTCCGGATCATGGTGTCAGTGCCGTGGGTTATGACAATGTAGAAATGCTTGTCAGAGGCGATTGTATCGAAGATCAATTGACGATCCTGATCCGTCATATTGAGACTGTCTTTATGCAACACGGATGATATTTCGTACTCAAAATTTACGTTCGCTTCTTGTAATATTTCTCCGACCCTGGGGTCTCCAACCTCAAATTTGCTTTTGCGGTCAAAATATACTTTGTCGATGGTCCCGCCCACCGTATAGATTTTAATTTTCATTCTTTCCAAAAATTTCTTTGTCGATGGTCTCACCCCCGGTGAAAAATTAAAGTATCGGAGCAGCCAAATCAGCCATACTCCCCTTTTCCACCGGAGGTAAGAGAGAAACAAAAGAAACGATTAACGTAAACCCAAATCGCTGAACAAAGATAATCCACATCGGGTTAATGATAATCATGCGTGCCCATGACCACTTCAATACCGGTCTTGTTTTCTATCATTTTAGCGATTTCCTCGGCATTGTTATACGGACAAGCAGGTTTTGCATTCGCAAAACAAGAACTTAAGTATATCTTGTCCGGTTTTATTTCCGACATTTTTATGGCCATTCCCGTGTTGGGAATCAAGGATCGGCCCGGGCATTCGCATTTAACAAAGCCCACGACCTGGCAAGGCTCATCAAATTTACCATCTCCAAGCGCTGCAGCCTTAAGACAACGCCATTCTCCGGCACAACCATAACCACTGTCCATGTAAGCGCCACATCCTACGATAGCAACTTTTTTCATTTTGTCCTCCTTTTTAATTCCTTATGACATTTTCTTGCCACGGCTCATACCGCCGCCGCCCATTCCCATGCCGCGACCGCCGCCCATACCTCTTCCACCACGCCCCTTACCACCGCCGCCCATACCTCTTCCGCCGCCCACACCCATGATGCGACGGCCACCTGTGCCACCGGCTAAGCCGTTGTGGTCCTGCACGTTCGCTGTTTTTGCAGGTGTCAGATTTCCGTTTTTGAAGTTACTCAGAACTTCCTTAACGATTCCCGTGTTTCCGAGAAACATTTGGACTCCGGCCGCATCAAGGGTACTCACGGCATTGGGCCCGCAATTACCGGTTATTACCGCTTTTGCTCCTTTAGAAGCAACAAATTGAGCCGATTGAATTCCGGCTCCACCACCTAAAGCGCCGCTTTCATTATCAAAAACCTCAAAACTCATGTCGTCGGTATCGACGATTAAAAAATAAGCACACCGGCCAAACCTTGGGTCGACCTGTGAATTAAGATCCTTTCCGGACGAACTAATGGCTATTTTCATAATAAAATTTCCTTTCCTATAAACATCCTGTATTGGGTGTTATGTGATTTAACCCGGCCAAACCGGAACCAAGAAATATTTGCTGCCAAGGCACGAAGGATTTTGTTATTCTTTTTTGTGTCTGGTGGCGACAAGAAAAAAGCTTTGCAACAAAATGCACAAAATCCACAATTGAGGGCCTAAGTTATACCGGTCGTTTTGCACAGCAACTCCCCGGTCCGGCGCAGTCGGCCTGGCCGGGAGACAAGCCGCAGCATGCGGTATCACCGGGTCCGGGCATCCGGTTTTTATTGGGACCGGATAGGGAAGAGTGAGCGGAAACAAGTTTTTTCAGGTTACGGCCGCCGCAGCTTTTGCATCTGGGCCTTTCATCCGAACCTGCAATGAGATGTTCACTGGTTTCTCCGCAGTCCATACAAAAAAAATCAAAAAGGGGCATGGCTATTCTCCTTTGTTCCATTTCCGGTAAATAGTTTCGTATTCCAATTGTGCAGCAAATTGTTATGCGTTATGACCCGCGCGGATAATTTTCGATATTTTTCGCATAACTTTCAAAATCGTTTTCCAGAATGAAATTTGATATCATTTCACTCACCCTGTCAGCCGTATCTATACGATAAACTCCTTTTTCATTACGGCCTTCAACCTTCTTGGCATTTTCCACAATTGCCTGAAGAGAAGCCGGAGTCATTTCCACATTCACATTAACCGTAATGGTATCTTTTGATTCACTCATTGGGTTCAACCACTCCTTTTAACAATAAAACTTCCCGGTTCGCAAGCCATATGACCGGATATCACCGGGCATTTTGCCTTTAACAAAAAAAATATATTCTTTTTAGAACCGCTCAACGTTTCGTAATTACCCTGTCCCTTGGCAATAATCAGATCCGCATGTGCAAAGCATTCCCTGAATTCTTTTGAGCATTTTTCTAAAACCGTTCCGGGTATGTCCGAACCGTTATCGATAACATTGACAAGTTCGGTCATGCCGGTTTTCCGTGCATCTTCAATTGTCGCATCATTTATGATCGGACCGCCCCTTACGACAAAGGTTACCTTGTACGCCGGTAATTGTTCTATGAGTAAGCGATCGAAAACAATCTCTCCGCAATTGTCCCCCAAATAAAGAATATGGTTCGCGGAATCCATTGAAGCGCACAAAACTTCTATATTCCCAAACACTTGCGCCGACAGGGCCTGTTCAATGGTATCAGAGATAACAGACCGGTCTAATTCTGAGTTTACGCCGAAATCGATAATATTTCCGGCAATGGCCATTCGAACGGCGGTATCCATGGGATCGGAAGAACTTTGGATTCTTTGTTTCAGATCCGGATAAAGTGTAAGAGCAACATTGTTGAACCGGTCCTTTACTTTTTTGTATGGATCATGGTGACCGGAAAGATCCCTGATTAATTTGTGGATATACTGACCCATCACCGGAGGGGATTGGTCCAGGTTCATTTTGCTTGCTGCGTCAAGAACACCGCGAAGCACCTGCTCATGAATTTTTTCATCGGAAGTCGCCAACCTTACCGCGTCAAGAGTCTGACGGATAAAGCAGGGTATACAGTCATAAGTTGTTTTCATAGCAATAATAAAAAGATGTTTTCTTGACGTTTTACCAGGCCGCCAGTTATGAGTATAAACTCAAAAACAATAAACTAAGTCCTATTTTCCGGATGGTCAAGCTGTTTTTTATATTATTGGCCAAGGGCTTAAAAATTTAACAACCTTTTAATGAAATAACATCTTAATAACAAAGCGTTCACCGAAAGAAATCCCGTATAATTTTATAATTTATCGGAACCGTTACCGCATGATAATGGTCATATGCCCAAATTAATGGTTGACATATCGTAATGCATTGATTATATTTTAATCAAATGCTCATTTCAAAAAGGTAATTTTACCATGCCAAGAATTAAAAAGCCGAGATTTGTATCAAGATATCCGACGATAACCGCTTTCGTGCCTCGGGGTATGTTTCAAACCGGTGAGATCACACTTTCAGTGGAAGGACTTGAGGCCATACGGTTGAGTGATTTCGAACATCTTGACCAGGAAACCGCCGCAAAAATGATGGAGGTTTCTCGCCAGACCTACGGCAGAATTTTATCTGAAGCTCGTGGAATTGTTTCAGAAGCCCTGGTGACCGGAAAGGCTCTGATAATTGAGGGGGGATCTTATGAAATGCGCGGAAGACACAGAAAACGCCGTAGAAGAGGCGGCAGGGAATTTTAAGCTTTTTGGAATACTGCCAAGGAGGTGAATGTTATGCCGAAAAGAGATGGAACAGGTCCAATGGGTACGGGCCGAAGGACCGGACGAGGTCGAGGGGCCTGCACCCCTGAACGAGGGACTCTGCGCGATAATGAGCAGAGTGCACGGAACGCAGGCAGAAGATCGGAGCAGGACATAGGCTCCGGTCGGAATTCATGCCGTGGTTTTGGACAAGGCCGCGGTTCAGGAAAAGGCCGTGGTAATAGACGGTAAAGTAAAAAAAGCCGGGTCCATAGGGCCCGGTTTTTTGTTTGACTATAAGTATGCTAAAATCACAGAGCCGTTCCATGAAATATGGACAGTTCTGACGCCGGCGAAATTTTTAACGAAATATAGAGGTCGGAAATGAAGGTAACCATAATATATGACAACACGACTTGGGATAAAAATTTGCAACCTGACTGGGGATTTTCTTGTTTGGTGGAAGTTTTTGGAAAAAATATACTCTTTGATACCGGGGCGAAAGCGGATATTCTCGGTTATAACATGAAAAAATTGAAAATTGATCCCCTGCAGATTGACGAAGTTTTTATTTCTCATTCCCACTGGGATCATACCGGCGGGCTTTCCTGGATTCTCAGCTTAAATCCGGTGAAGGTTTATCTCCCTTTTTCCCTTGCATTATCTTATGATAACATAACCGCGATACGTATTGCTGAAAAACGTAAACTGCATGAGAACATCTACTCCACAGGTGAATTAAAGAATATCGAGCATTCCCTGGTAGTAAAGGAGAAAGTCGGTGTAACCGTAATTACCGGATGTTCCCATCCGGGTGTCCGGGAAATTTTGAACGCTGCATCAGAAATCGGGAAAGTTAGAACGCTTATTGGCGGGCTTCATGGATTCAATGAGTTTCATTTGGTCGATAATCTGGAAACTGTTTGCCCCACCCATTGCACACGGTTTATTCAGGAAATTAAAGAGCGTTATCCAGATAAATATATTGAAGGCGGTGCGGGTAAAGTCATTACAACCTGACGGTGGTAGGTTGTTTTTAGCAAGTGCTTAAAACCGGAGGAGAGTCTGATCATGTTCAAGATCCATCCCATTGTTGTTGGAACCAAAATTTTTGACAAAAGCATGATGACCTATCAGTACGGGAACGGCATGGAATATACCATCCCTATTTACTGCTGGTATATAGAAGGCGGGGACCGGAAAATCCTTGTGGATACCGGTGAGATGAGTCCGATTCAATCTCCGGACAGGGAAACGTCCATCGGTGGAAAGATCTATACGTTCGAGCAAGGGCTATCCCGATGGGGTCTGTCACCGCCGGACATCGACATGGTCATCCACACCCATCTGCATAACGACCACTGTGAAAACGACTACAAATGTGAAAACGCTGAAATTTATGTTCACGAAAAAGAAATAGAAAGAATTCACAACCCTCACCCCCTGGATTATCGTTATCTCGAGGATTACATAGAGGATGTGGAGGAAAACGGGCAGATCCGAATAATTACCGGTGACAGGGAAATTCTGTCGGGGATCCGGGTGGTTCATACACCGGTTCATACGGAAGGGGGGCTCACCCTATTCATTGATACGCCTTCGGGTCAGGCCGCCATAACCGGATTTTGCGTAATTAAAGAAAATTTTTATCCTCCGGTTCAGATAACAGCCATGGAAATGGAAGTGATTCCTCCCGGGACACTTGTAAATGCCTATGAAGCGTATGATATTATGCTGAAGGTTAAACATATGGCGGATATATTGTTGCCGCTTCACGAACCGGAATTTGCATCAGTGGATACGATTCCTTAAACGCTCGTCTTAGGTTATGTTTTGAAGTGCGTTAACTATGGGGGTTATTTCAACCCGGTGTTCCGGCGGAATCATCAAAACCGTAATCTTTTGGTTAGGAATCAAGCCGGTACCCCGAGGGTCCAGGGTATTTCTTTTGTAACTGAGGCGATTGCCTTTTGATGCCATGAATTTTAGAATATCAATCAGATTTCCCGAAAACCCCTGAGAATCCACATGCTCGATAACCTGCAAAAACAGATTGTTAACGCTTAAAACAAACGGATCGACTTCGGCATATCCTTGTTTGCTACAGTCTTTTTTTGAAACAAAACACCGGCATGCAAAGGGCCTTACCGGATAAATCGGACACAGGTTGTCTTTTAAAAGCGCACAGCGTTCATTTGGATCATCGTGTTTTTCTTCCGGAGGATCTTCTCCTTTCATGCAAAGATCCGCAAGTCTGTTTGTGGTTGTCCGGGGTTGAAAGCGTTTTTTGGGCAGTGCGCTCTCAATATTTTCAAACAAACTCGATTTCCCGGATGAAATCATATGAGTTGCGATAAAATAGCCTTCAAGGGTCGTCAGGGTTACGTTACGCGTGCAGCACTCGGCGCAATATTTTTTGCAGGCGAGGTCCAGCCTGTCGACAAACTCGTCATACACTGTGTAAATCTGATCTAAACCCGCTATCTTTGAATTCAAATCCATTTGTTTTTCCTTGGAAACCTATTTTGCCAAACACCTTGACTTTGATAGAAACAAACAGTAATTTTTTTATAAATACAATTTTAACGGGAGGATGCCATGAAAAGCAACGTCTATTTTATCGATTTAAGAGCCACGGCCAAGGAAAACCTTGTTGCAAAGCTTGCAAGGCTTTTGGATACGGCCGGCCTTTCCCAAACAATCAAACAAAGGGATCTTGTTGCGGTCAAACTCCATTTCGGAGAGCAGGGAAATACCGCGTTTATCCGCCCGGTATTTATACGCAAGATTGTGGAATCGATCAAAAATATCGGGGCGGTTCCGTTTTTGACCGATGCCAACACCCTCTATGCCGGAACACGAAGCGATTCTGTCCATCATCTGTCAACTGCGATTCAAAACGGGTTTGCCTATGCGGTTGTGGATGCCCCTATTGTCATTGCCGACGGATTAAGAGGAAAAAGCGAAACCGCGGTAACCGTTAATCAGAAAAATTTTAAAAAAGTGTATATCGGATCGGATATTATGGAAGCCGATGCACTGATATCCGTAGCCCATTTCAAAGGACATGAGCTCTCCGGTTTTGGCGGAACCATAAAAAATGTGGGAATGGGATGCGCTTCCCGCCGGGGAAAGCTGGCCCAGCATTCATCCGTAGCGCCTGAAGTGATAGAAGAAAAATGTGTAGGATGCGGAGACTGTATGGAACATTGTTCGCAGCACGCCCTGTCATTAGAAAAGGAAAAGGCGGTGCTGGACGCAAAAAAGTGTATCGGTTGCGGGGAATGTATTATTATCTGCCCCAACGATGCCATACAGATCCAGTGGAATCAAGACATACCTGTTTTTCTGGAAAATATGGTTGAATACACCATGGGTGTTTTAAAAAATAAAGCAGGCAAAACATTGTTCGTAAATTTCATCACCGATATATCTCCGGCATGTGATTGTTGCGGTCATAACGATGCCCCCATCGTAAGGAATATCGGCATTGTTGCATCCACGGACCCGGTTGCCATTGACCAGGCTTCCGTGGATCTTGTGAACCGGGAACAGGGGCTTCCGGAATCATGCCTTACAACAGCAATGGAAAAAGGTGAGGATAAATTCAGGGATATTTATCCTAACGTGGACTGGACCATTCAGCTCGATTATGCCCAAAGCCTTGGACTTGGAAGCCGAAGTTATGAGTTAAAAAAGATATAGTAATTATAGAGTGTTATAGTGTTTTTCCGGGTCCGTTTTATTTAACCAAAAATATCATACCCCATGCTATACCCCACAAGTCCAATGTAAATCAGGGTAAAGCAGGCCCTGAAATCGTCTTGAACGACTTTTTTTTGCCTTTTCGATCTTCTGTTTCCTTCAAACGGCCATTTCATCAAGGACTTTCAAAACAATCGTTGAAGTATAAGCAATGGCAGGACCTCCCGCCATCAGAATAGAGATTCCCGTTGCTTCCAGGATTTCTTTACGGGACACCCCCATTTCAACAGCCGCCTTTACATGTGTTCGGATGCAAGGTTCGCAGCGCAGCGCTACTGAAACTGCCACCAATATCAGTCGCTTCGTTCTGGCACTCAATACGCCGTCTTTGGTCGCTTCGTCACGAAGGACTTTGAAAGCATTCGCCACATTGGGTAGTTGCTCTTTTAACAACTCCATCCCGTTTTCCAGAGTGTGTTTCTCTCCCATGAATTCTCCTTCCTTTTTTTTTTGAAGATGATTTCTGACTCAATTTTTCGCGCAAGTGTTCAGATCCTCGGCAATTACGGACCACTCGATCATAATCTCTCTAAATTTTATGAGATTATTCCTCTGACTCACAAATGGTGAAAAGCCACCATCTATCATTCTTGCGTCCCCCGCGAGGTTGCCTATCGAAATAGATCTTCATCGTACTGTTGGAGGTCGTGGCGACCTCGAACCAGTGCTTGCGAACATACAGCTCGGGACTGCCATGGCGACATTTTCCGGTTTCACGCCAGGTACGCAGAACGGCCGCAATCTTAATGGTTCGACCTCGCCACACGAACGCACGCGGGAGTCCTGGCTCTCCGACGGCCATGCGCGAGGTGTCACATGTGGCAACCACAGGCCTGATGACTTCACTGACGAATCGCTCAACCATGATCACCGCTTGGTTAACCTAACCAACAAACCTCGCAGTTGGCGCAGTTTGTCTTTTATTATTTGGGAAATCTGGAAAAGCCCCTCAAAATATAAGTTTCCACTAATCCATCAAGGATTCTTATTATTTAAGGGGGGTCCCGGAAGTCCCCGAATCCTTGTGAAGCCGTTATGGTAAGGTCTGTCGTTTTAGACTCCTGGCAAGAAGGGCGCTGGTCATGGCCAAGGATTCAGGGTCAAGGTAATATTCTGCATGTTTCTGAAAAAGAACGGTACATTTAGTAGGAAATTCTTCGTCACCATCATTGAAAAGTAACAAATGAGAAATACGGGGAAGCGCGTTAAACTGCATAGACAGATCGTATGATATTTCCATCTCGTGGTGAAACCCTTCTAATTCTTGGCAAGCGTTTTTAAGTTCATTAAGTTTACCTGAAAAATGTTTCTCAATGGCTCTTTCGGTATCACTGGAAAAATAGTTCGCATTCGTAAAGTGTGAAACTCTTTTGAAATCCTTGAAAGAGACCCATTCTGTATCATCATGCGGTTGATCGGGACATAAGAGGATATATTTAGCAAGGATGACACAAACCCTATAGTCGGGTCTATTGCCGGATGTATCCACAATTCCATTATTTGAAACCAAATACCTCCTGTTGAAAAAAGGAATAAACATCCTATCACCATCAGTTACAAGCCCAAGTCGATCCCGAATTGATCCGAAATCAATTTTTGCCAGTTGAGCACAATATTCCTGATAATTTTTTTCGAAAATATCTGATGAGCCAACCATAAATTGCCTCCGGTATAAGTTAGTGTCCATCCAGAAATGGTAGATTTTGGTTTCCGGCAAGGCTCGAGCGAGTTTTCAACCG
>CAZIIV010000059.1:0-16122 GCA_964539365.1 uncultured Desulfobacteraceae bacterium
TATGTCTTTTGAATATTTCATAGGCAGGCGCTATCTAAGAGCCAAAAAGAAAGAGACCTTCATTTCGTTCATTACCATGCTTTCCATTGCCGGGGTAACTGTAGGCGTAATGGCATTAATCGTAGTGATCGCCGTAATGGCCGGATTTGAGTCTGATCTTAAGAACCGTATACTCGGCATTGAATCACATGTGGTGATCATGCGCCACGGTAGTCCCTTCTCCGATTATAGGCAAATATTGAGACGGGTTGTGAATACGGACGGGGTTGAAGCTGCCACTCCTTTTATTTATACCCAGATCATGCTCCGTTCATCGTCAGGAGTATCCGGGGCTGTTTTAAGGGGCATAGATCCGGAATCGGCGGGCAGGGTAATAAAGGTTCTGGATACTTCGGCGCTATTGAATATGAAAAAGATGTATCGGGGAAAGGATACTACCGGTTCCGTGCCGGGGGTAATTCTAGGCAAGGAGCTTGCCAGAAATCTGGGTTTGGGCGTGGGTGATGCGGTTTATTTGATCTCATCCCGGGGAATGATTTCTCCCATGGGATACCTGCCCGCCATGAAGCGTTTTCAGGTAGCGGGTATGTTCGAGTCGGGTATGTATGAATATGATGGATCCCTGGCTTACATCCATTTAAGGGACGCCCAGAAAATTTTGCACATGGAAGATTCCGTTACCGGTATTGAAGTCAGGGTAAATGATATTTACAATGCAAGGCATATCGCAGATCAGATACTCGCTGATGTTGGATTTCCGTATTGGGCCAGGGACTGGATGCAGATGAATCACAATCTGTTTTCCGCTCTGAAACTTGAAAAGACGGTTATGTTTATTATTCTGGCGCTTATTGTCCTTGTGGCAGCATTTAACATCGCAAGCACACTGATTATGATGGTGATGGGAAAGACCAAAGATATTGCCATATTAAAAGCCATGGGAGCCATGGATGGCAGTATCAGGAAGATTTTCATTTTCAAAGGAATGGTCATCGGCTTTGTGGGCACTACGCTGGGAGTATGCCTTGGGTTTATCACGTGTAAATTGCTGGAGAAATATAAGTTTATCGAGCTCCCTGGAGATGTGTATTATATATCAACCCTTCCGGTAAGACTCGAGGCACTGGATGTTTTTATAATCGCCGCTGCTGCAATGATGATATGTTTTATAGCCACGCTCTATCCGGCGCGTCAGGCGTCCAAACTCAACCCTGTTGAAGCGATCCGTTATGGTTAACTCCGGGAACCACCCCAAAAAGCCTGCGGACCATTTTGTGTCGGTACAAGGTCTATGTAAAAGCTATAATACCAGCGGAACCCGTATTGATATCCTAAAACAGGCAAACCTTGATTTAAACGCCGGAGAGACTTTGGCAATAGTGGGAGCGTCGGGTATCGGCAAGTCTACGCTGCTCCACTTGCTGGGAGCGCTCGACCGGCCCGATAGCGGGACGTATCTTTTCAGGGGTGAAGATATCTTTCTTTTTGATAATGCACGGCTGGCACAATTTCGGAATGAATCTTTAGGTTTTGTATTCCAGTTTCATTATCTGCTTCCAGAATTTTCTGCTTTCGAAAATACCATGATGCCGGCACTGATTAAAGGGCTGAGCAAACAAAAAGCCAGAGAGATTGCGGAGGCGATTCTTGTCCGGGTGGGACTTAAAGACAGATTACATTTCAGAGTGGGAAAGCTTTCGGGAGGTGAACAGCAACGGGTTGCGCTTGCCAGAGCCCTTGTTCTCAATCCGGTTATTCTTCTGGCCGATGAGCCCTCGGGTAATCTTGATCAGGGAAGCAGTGAGCTCGTCCATAGCCTGCTTTTGGAATTAAACAAAGAATTTTGCATGACTCTGATCGTGGTGACACATAACATGGAACTTGCATCTTACATGTCACGCAGGATGACAATTGTTGACGGACAGCTGGTAAAATTTTGAGTTTATGTATCCGGGAATTTATGCGATTAGGAGTTCTATGTTAAGGCGCTTGTGCTCGATGATTATCGTAATGCTGTGCTTTTTACCGAACACGGCACGCTCTTTAGAAGCAGTGCGCGTGTTGGTATTACCATTTGACATACTTTCGGTTGAGGATCTTTCATATATGCAAACCGAAATTTCGGACAGGATAAAAAAAGACCTTAAACAGGAAGGTGCCGTTATACTGGAACCGGAAATCATTCCTGATTTTGCGGGGGAGAAAGCTGTTGAAACGATCGAAGGAATTCGGAATGTTGGTGTTACAAGCGGTGCCGACTATGTTGTCTGGGGCAGCTTGACATGGATCGGGCAAAAATTTATCCTGGTTGCAAAGATGATAGAACCTTTTGGAGAAGGGTCTGTCGGTGTTTTCGTTAAAGAAGGCCAGGGGACAACAAATGTGCCCGGAACTGTGAAGCAGATCGTCCGGGATATGAGCATGAAGCTTTTTAAGCGGGAAAAAATTGCCAAAGTGCTTGTTGCCGGCAATAAGCGGATAGAGGCAGACGCTATCAAAAGAAATATAAAAACAAAGCCCGGCGACGTATATATTGCCAAAAGCCTTTCTCAAGACCTTAAGGACGTATATTCCATGGGATATTTTGAAGATATCCGGATTGATGCCGAAGATAGCCCCCAAGGTAAAATAATTACGTTCAGGGTAACGGAAAAAGCGAGCATCCGGATTATTCGTTTTCAAGGCAACAAGGTCTATAAGGATGAAGAGATCAAAGAAAACTTGAGTATCCGGACAGGTTCCATACTGAATATATTCAAGGTTCGCAGCAACATTAAACGGATAGAAGAGCTTTATAAAGAAAAGAATTATCATAATGTAAAAGTCACTTATACCATAAACCAACTGGAAAATAACCAGGCTGACCTGGAATTCGTTATCCAAGAGGGTGAAAATATTCTGATAAAGCATATCATATTTGAAGGAAATAATGCTTATACGGATAAAGAACTGAAAAAAATGATGCAAACATCTGAAAAGGGGTTTTTTTCATGGATGACGTCGTCCGGAGAGCTGAACAGGGAGAATCTCAAACAGGATATCGCCAAGCTTTCAGCTTTTTATTACAACAACGGTTATATCCAGGCCAGAATAGGAGAACCGCAAATTGAATTTCGTGAAGACAGGATCGACATTACCATAAAAATTGATGAAGGACCGCGGTTCAAGGTCAGTAAGGTGGACATCACCGGTGACCTTATCTTATCCGAGGAGGAATTAAAGGAAAAGCTAAAGGTTACCAAGGAAACCTATTATAATCGTGAGATCGTGCGTAACGATGTTCTGGCCCTTACGGATCTATATTCAGATGAGGGTTACGCCTACGCCGAAATAAATCCCCGGATTGAAAAAAATTTCGATGAATTGACGGTTGATATTACTTACGTTGTTGCCAAAGGTAACCAGGTCTATTTTGAAAACATTATTATCGGCGGAAACAAAAAGACCAGAGACAAGGTTATCCGGCGTGAACTTAAGGTGTACGAACAGGAACTTTTCAGCGGTAAGGGCTTAAAACGGAGCGTTCGCAACCTCTACCGGCTCGATTATTTCGAAGACATAAAAGTTGACACGGTAAAGGGAAGTTCCGACGACAAAATGATTTTGAAAATCGATGTTACCGAAAAGCCTACCGGAACGTTTTCTTTTGGCGCCGGTTACAGCACCACGGAAAATGTCTTCGGCATGGCCTCCATTTCTCAGAATAACCTGTTTGGACGTGGGCAGATCCTTTCAGTCGACGCCCAGCTCGGAGGGAGGACAACGCTGTATAGACTGAATTTTACGGAACCCTGGCTGTTTGATATTCCTCTGTCAGCAAGGCTTGATCTGTATGACTGGGAAACCGATTATGATACATACGACAAGAACAGTCAGGGAGGCGGGGTTAGGTTCAGCTATCCTGTTTGGGATTTCGTGCGCGCCTATATCGGGTATAATTATGAACTTGCGGATATAGAAAATATTGAAGACGATGCTTCGCAATCCATTAAAGATCTGGAAGGTGAGAATTTGACGAGCAGTATAATCACCTCCTTGGTTTATGACTCCAGGAACAGAAGATTTAATCCCACAGAAGGATCACGGCACAGTATATCGGTGGAATATGCCGGTCTTGGCGGAGATGTCACGTTTACAAAATATTTGGGGGAAACCGGATGGTACATTCCTGTATTCAAGGATATTGTAACATTTTTACACGGCGAAATCGGTTATGTCCAGAAGAGCTCCGGTGGAATTCTCCCGGATTATGAACGATTTTATCTGGGGGGGTTAAACTCATTGCGCGGCTATGACTGGCGAGACGTTTACGTATTAGATGAAAACGGTGATGAAATCGGTGGAGACAAATTCGTACAATTTAATGCTGAACTTATATTTCCTCTGCTTAAGAAACAAGGAGTTGTGGGGCTTCTCTTTTATGACACAGGAAATGTTTATAATGACGATCAAAGTATAGATCTGGGGGATCTGAGACAAACTGCGGGATTCGGGTTCAGATGGTATTCTCCCATGGGTCCGATCCGTCTTGAGAGAGGCTACATAATTGACAGCGAGGGATCAGGGGCGCAGTGGGAATTTGGAATGGGTACGTCTTTCTGACAACTATGAATATTGAAATGATTGAGTGGTAGCAAAGTTCCATAATAAAAAAATCTAGTGCCCACCCATTAATCTATCATGGGCACAACTTAAGTTTCCAATTCAGAAATTAGCAATTTTTCGCAAGGTCAAGGAAATCAAGGAATTACGCGGAGGCGTACAAGTGGTACGCCGCACAAGTGATTCCGCAGATTGACGCAGAGATTGCGGAAAAGGGCAATTTCTGGATGGAAACTAGACTATCTTTGAAGGGGGGAATAATATGCGGACGTGTAAAGTGATTTTTGTAGCAACAGTTTTTTGTTTTTGTTTGCTTGCGTCTTCTTATGGCGCAGATGTGGCTAAAATAGGGATTGTAGATTTTGAGAGAATCCTTAAGACATCAAGTGCCGGCAAAAATGCAACGGCTGAAATCAATAATCAGGGCAAAAAGATAGAGGCTGATCTCAAAAAAAAAGGAGAAGAAATCGAAGCGGCAAAAGACAAGCTTGAACGTGAAGCCCTTGTGATGAGCAGGGAGATGCGGGAAGAAAAAGAACGTGAAATAAGAATAAAAATCGGTGATTTTAAGGCCTTACAAAAGAGATATGTTGCTGAGTTCAAGGAGCATGAAAAAAGACTCGTGGGACGAATTCAGGAAGAGGTATTAACGATTATTGATGAAATGGGCAAACAGGAAGGTTTTCTTCTTATTCTCGAAAAACGGGAGGCCGGAGTGATGTATTCTCCAAACAGCATCGACATCACCGACCGGTTAATTCAAAAATATAATGTCAATTTTGCCCGGGACGCTGAAAAGAATAAAAGTGCAAAATAAAAATAATCAAAGCTGCTATGTTAATTTAACGTTTTGAAACAAATGTAACTTAATGAATTTAAAAGGGTTTTAGAAATGTTGAATTTTTCCCCCATATTGTGAGCGAAGCGAATTAAATTCAAATGGAACTGTCACTAGACACGATAGCCGGAGTTGTCAACGGCGAAATAAAGGGAGACAAGAATAAAAAGATTCGTGGTGTTGCGCCCTTTGATGATGCGTCCGATGATGACATAACCTTTGCCGGTACCGCAACATTTTTAAAAAACATTGATAAAACAGATGCCGGAGCGGTTATCGTTCCGAGAGGTTTTCAAGGTACTACAAAAAATATTCTACAGGTGGACAATCCCCAGCTTGCCTTTGCCATGGTGTTAAACCTTTTTTATCCCCCTTTAAAATCGGAAGCCTGTATAAGTTCCTGCGCATGTATCGGCAAAAATTTTGTATGCGGCCGGGAAGCGTCCATCGCTCCTTTTGTTGTGATTGGAAACAACGTCACTGTTGGTCATGGAATTACGCTGGGAGCCGGTGTGGTTATCGGCGACAACGTGATCATGGGAGACCATGTGCGAATTCACCCCAATGTGACAATATTAGAGCGTTGTACCATAGGAAACCGGGTGATCATACATGCGGGGACGGTTATCGGAAGCGACGGTTTTGGTTTTGTTCCTGACGGAAAAAAATATTACAAAATTCCCCATACCGGTATTGTCCGGATAGATGATGATGTGGAAATTGGTGCGGGAAATACAATTGACAGAGCCACACTCGGTAAAACCTGGATAAAATCCGGCGTTAAAACAGACAACCTTGTCCACATTGCTCATAATGTGACCGTGGGTGAAAATACTGTGCTTGTGGCCCAGGTGGGAATTTCAGGGAGTGTAACTGTCGGGAAAAATGTCATATTAGCGGGTCAGGCAGGTGTTGCCGGTCATTTGACCATCGGAGATAATGTCACCGTTGGGGGTCAGGCCGGAGTTGCCAAGTCGGTTCCCAGCGGTCAAATCGTGTCAGGAACATTTGCCATACCTCACCAATTGTGGCTTCGGGTACAAAGAATTTTGCCCAAACTTCCCGAGGTTAAAAAGAAACTGGAGGAAATCGAAAAAAGAATAAAGGAAATCGAGGAAAAAAAGAACTGAAGCAGGGGAGATGGGAATATGGAGAAAACTTATGATATCCTGAAAATTATGAATTTATTGCCTCACCGGTATCCGTTTATCATGATTGATCGCATACTTGAACTGATTCCCGGCGAGAAGGTGATTGCTCTTAAAAACGTAACCATCAACGAACCTTTTTTCCAGGGTCATTTCCCGGGGAGTCCGATAATGCCCGGCGTACTTATGATCGAAGCCATGGGTCAGGCAGGTGCGGTGCTGGCTGCTGAATCGCTGTCCGGAGAAGAACCCGGTTCACTGATATATTTTATGGGCATGAACAAGGTCAAATTCCGAAAACCGGTTGTGCCGGGGGATCAGATTATATTTGAAATAAAATTTTTAAAACAGCGGGCAAAAGTGTTTAAAATGTCAGGGATGGCCTTTGTTGATGAAAAACTCGTAGCCGAAGCCGAACTGATGGCATCTTTTGGGGAAAAGCAATGATACATGAAACGGCGATTATAGATTCAAAGGCCGAGCTGGACACTAACGTGGAAGTTGGGCCATATTCCATTATCAGACAAAATGTGTCTATCGGAGCCGGAACCGTTATCGGTTCCCATGTGGTTATCGAACCTTATGTCACCATCGGCCAGGATTGTCATATTTTTCAGCACGCCGCCATAGGCGCTGCTCCCCAGTCGTTGAAATTTGAGGGGGAAAAGACCGATGTTAAGATCGGACGCGGTACTACCATACGCGAATTTGTTACGGTTCACAGGGGAACGGAATTCGGCGGAGGACTCACTGAAGTTGGTGAAGAGAATTTTTTAATGGCCTATACCCATATCGCCCATGATTGCATCACCGGAAAAAAAGTCATTTTTGCAAACAACGCGACACTTGCCGGACATATTGTTGTCGGTGATCATGCCACCATCGGCGGGCTGGTGGCCATACACCAATTTGTCAGGATCGGCGATTATGCATACGTGGGCGGAAAATCAGCGGTAGTAAAAGATATTCCACCCTATGTTATTGCTTCCGGTGACAGGGCAAAACTGCATGGCTTAAACAGTGTCGGGTTGAAACGCCAAGGGTTTTCACAAGAGACATTATTTTTATTAAAGAAAGCTTATCGTATTATTTTCCGCATCGGGATTACGCTGAACGAGGCCATAGAAAGAGTCAAAGCCGAGGTGGAACAGGTTCCCGAAGTGGTCAACCTGATCGATTTTATAAAATCTTCCCGACGAGGGATTACCAGATAATCAATTTATTTTTACAGTCAGTATATCCATTAATCGGGCAAAAAGGGGCGTTTTGCAAAGGTCTCGTAAAGATACTATGCGGATAGGACTTATTGCGGGGGGCGGACAGTTCCCCATCATTTTTTCAAAAGCTGCGAAATCCAAAGGGTTTATCATCCATGCAGTCGCGTATAATAATGAGACGGATCCCGGACTGAAAGAACATGTTGATACCATTGAATGGATTCATCTCGGGCAGATCAAGCGTATTATAAAATTTTTTAAAAAGAACGCAGTCAGCCAGGCAGTTATGATGGGGGCGATAACAAAGACGAGAATGTTTTCGGATGTAAGGCCCGACATCAAAGCCATTTCTCTTATTGCCGGTATGCGCCATACCCATGATGACGGGCTTTTAAGGGGGTTTGTCGCACTTCTGGAAAAAGAGGGTATTGAAATAAAACCCTCGACATTTCTATTACCGGATCTTCTGGCGCAAAAAGGTTGCTGGACAAAACGGAAACCGACCCGGTCCGAGAACAATGATATCGACCTCGGCTGGAGAGTGGCCAAAGAGATCGGGCGCCTTGATATCGGCCAGTGTGTGGTGGTGGGAGGCGGGTCTATTCTGGCAGTGGAGGCCATTGACGGAACCGACGCTACCATACTTCGGGGCGGAAGGCTTGGCAAAGGCACCGCGGTTGTGGTTAAGGTTTGCAAGCCCGAACAGGACATACGATTCGATATCCCCGCAATCGGGGTGAGAACTATTAAGACCATGCATGAAGCCGGAGCGGGGGTGCTTGTTGTTGAGGCCGGAAAGGCCATTGTTTTTGACCGGGAAGAGATGATTCACATGGCGAATGAATATGGTATTGCCGTGGTTGCGATGGAAAAATAAAGGTTATGAAGAAGTTACGTGTGGGTGTTGTGGGTTCGGGATATCTCGGAAGATATCATGCCGAGAAATATGCGCGAATGGATGATGTTGAACTTGTCGGCGTCGTCGATATTGACAAATCTAAGGCCGAGGAGGTTGCCGGAAGGTTTAATACAAAGGCATATTTACATCATAAATATCTGTTTGGAAAAGTCGATGCGGTCAGTATTGTTGTCCCTACACCGGCCCATTTTTCTGTTGCCAGGGATTTTTTGGAAAACAATATCGATGTGCTGATAGAAAAGCCCATGTCAGAGACCACTGAACAGGCCGACGAGCTTATCCGTTTTGCAAAAGCCAGAAGTCTTATTATACAGGTTGGACATCTTGAACGATTTAATCCGGCGGTGGTGGCCCTTCGGGATATTATTAAACAGCCGATGTTCATCGAGTCGCATCGGTTGAGTATTTATAAAGATCGGTGTACGGATGTAAGTGTGGTACTCGATCTTATGATTCATGATATTGATATGATACTGAACTTTGTCAGGTCTGAAATCCTCGATATCCATGCAGCGGGTATCCCCGTAATTTCCGGACATGTTGATATCGCCAATGCACGTCTTGAGTTTAAAAGCGGGTGTATCGCCAATGTTACCGCCAGTCGAATATCGACCAAAAATGAAAGGAAGATCAGACTGTTTCAAAAAGATACTTACATATCCGTGGATTTTGCAAATCAGGGGATTACCGTTATTCAGCGAAACGATCAAGTTGAAGGCGGACTGATACCCGGCATGGAGATCAAACAGATAAGTTTTGCAAAGGGGGACGCCCTGGAAAATGAGTTAAAATCATTCGTAAAAACGGTAAGAAGACGTGAAAATCCGGAGGTCACGGGGCAGATGGGACGCGATGCTTTAAAGATCGCTTTGAGCATTATGAAGCAGATCCGTGATACCAACCGCCGTTTTTTGAGTTAACCTTCGTATGGCAGCGCTTTCAAAACAAAAATGTGTTATGATCATTGCCGGTGAAGCTTCAGGAGACCTTCACGGGGCCCGGGTGGTAAGCGCCATGCGTAACAGAGATAATACACTGTTTTTCTGTGGCATCGGCGGACAGGCCCTTAAAGCTTCAGGGGTCAGGGTTTTGGTTGATGCTTCAGAGCTTTCGGTTGTGGGGATAACCGAAGCCTTTTCCAAGTTGCCCAATCTGCTCAAAGGGATGGCGGTTGCCAAAAAGACGCTTAAAAGACTTCTGCCCGATCTTTTGATACTCATCGACTTTCCCGATTTTAACCTTAATGTGGCTGCCTGCGCCAAAAAGCTTGGAATACCGGTCTTATATTATATCAGCCCCCAAATTTGGGCCTGGAGACCCGGCCGTGTCAAAAAGATCGGAAAGCTTGTAGATCATGTAGCGGTTATTCTGCCTTTTGAAGAAGACTTTTATAAAAAACATCAAATTCCGGTAACATTTGTGGGACATCCTTTACTTGATATGGATCTTGATGATGGAAGAAAAATTTTTCAAAAGCCTGAAAATAATATTTCTGTCATAGGTCTTTTCCCGGGATCTCGCGATCGGGAAATTGCAAGACACCTTCCCATAATGCTTGGTGCCGGCCAAATTTTACGTAAAAGGATGAAGAACGTAAAATTTATTATTTCAGTTGCCCCTGATGTGAAAAGAGAAACCGTGGAAGAAATCGTTAACAAACACAACGGGATTGCCGATCTTGAAATTGTATCCGGTCCGGTAAGAAAAATCTTTGAAAGAAGCAGCGTTGTCGTTGCCGCATCCGGAACGGTTACTCTTGAATCCGCAATTTCCGGGACACCCATGGTAATTATCTACAAAGTGTCTCCCATAAGCTACTGGTTTGGAAGAGCACTGATACAGGTCAAACATATCGGACTGGTCAACCTCATTACCGGCAAAAAAATTGTTCCCGAATTGCTCCAGGATCAAGCATCTCCTGCCAGGATAGCAGATACGGTCTTCAATATGTTAAGTGATGCTCTCGGCCTTGAAAAATTAAGACTCGAATTGTTGCAAGTCAAAGATGCGCTCGGGGGCCCGGGTGCTTCCGAACGTGTTGCCGATATAGCAGTCGGAATGTTGTATGATACACGATAAATCAAAACCGATCATAAAAGACAGATACAGACGCCTGTTATTGCTTATAAAAGATCAATGGTTCAGACTGGTGATATCAATGATATGCATGCTGGTGATGGCCGGTGCAAGGTCGGCGATTCCTTTTTTAATAAAACCGGTTGTTGACGATATTTTTATAAATAAAGACATGGGCATGCTTAAGCTGATTCCAATGGCGGTAATCACTATTTATTTAGTGCTTGGTTTTGCTATGTATTATCAGGAATATCTTATGAGTTACGTGGGCCAGAATATCATCAGGCGCCTTAGAAACCGTCTTTATGATCGCATTCAGGACCTTCCTATTTCATTTTTTCAAAGAGAAAAGACAGGAGTTCTGATGTCTCGGGTTACAAATGATGTAAACATTATAAAAAATATGGTCTCGTCTGCAGTTACCGGATCATTGAAAGATTTTTTTACTGTTGCAGGATTAGTATTTGTCATCTTCTATCGGGATTGGAAGATGGCCTTGATCGCGCTTATCGTTTTACCCTTTGCTTTCTTTCCTATTGTTGCGTTGGGAAGAAAAGTGAGGAAGGTTACGACCCGTACACAGGAGGCTATGGGCAACCTTACCTCTACTTTGCATGAAACTTTTGCCGGAAATAAAATTATAAAGGCATTTGGAATGGAAGGGTATGAAAAAGAACGATTCTTTAAAAAAACGCTTAAACTTTTTAAGTTTGAGCTAAAAACGGTTCGCATTAAAGCCCTGTCTTCGCCGGTTATGGAGTTTTTAGGAGGGTTGGGGGTAGCCATGGTCATTTGGTACGGTGGCTACAAAGTAATATCCGGCACCTCTACCGCCGGAACCTTTTTTTCTTTCATGGCTGCTGTTATTATGCTTTATGCGCCATTAAAAAAATTAAGCAAGCTGAATAATATTATACAGCAAGGGCTCGCCGGTGCGGACCGGGTATTTGATATCCTGGAATCGGAGTCTGATATTCAAGAAATACCCAATCCTGTTCGATTTAAACGCGCCCCTCACCGCGTTATTTTCAAAAATGTGTATTTCAAATATGATGACGTAATGGTTCTAAAAAATATTAACCTGGATGTCAGGCCCGGAGAAATTCTTGCATTCGTGGGAATGAGCGGCGGCGGAAAAACTTCTCTGGTTAATCTGATCCCAAGATTTTATGATGTCAGCAAAGGGGTTATTCTGATTGATGACATTGATATCAGGGATGCATCGATATCCTCGCTTAGGGACCAGATTGCCATTGTGACTCAGGAACCCATACTTTTTAATGATACGGTTCGGAACAATATCGCTTACGGAAACCAAAATGCGTCTGACGAAGACATTAAAAATGCTGCTCGCGCAGCCTATGCATACGAGTTTATACAGAACTTTCCGGATGGCTTTGATACAAATATTGGAGAACTTGGCGGGCGGTTGTCCGGAGGGGAGAAACAGAGAATTTGTATCGCTCGAGCGCTATTAAAGGATGCTCCCATTTTAATACTGGATGAGGCTACGTCTTCATTGGATGCAGAATCGGAAACGCTGGTTCAGAAGGCTCTTGAAAACCTGATGAAGGGGCGAACAACCTTTGTTATTGCGCACAGGCTTTCAACCATTTCTTATGCCGACCGGATAGCCGTTATCGTTGACGGCCGAATTGTAGAAGAGGGAAAACATGAAGAACTGATCTCTCGAAAAGGAGAGTATTTCAAACTTTACCAGATGCAACTCAGCAACGACAATTCAAAACAAGCTCCGGAAGAATTCGCCGAAAGAAAACATGTCGGCAAACCTTTTTCGATATAATTTATCGCAAACAAACTTTCCTGAAACTTCTATGAAAATCAGTTCCATTATATATAGATATGTATTCAAAGAGATGATGCCTCCCTTTGTCATCAATCTGATGTTTTTTACTTTTGTTTTTCTGATGGTAGAGATGCTTAAAGTGATGAACATGGTGGTAAATTACCGTGTGGGTGTGTTTACGGTCCTTATCATGCTCGTGTATTCTACCCCATATTTCCTTACCTATGTAATACCCATGTCTGTCATGATAGCGGTTCTTCTCACTTTGCTCCGATTGTCCGGAGACAATGAGATTGTTGCACTGAAATCCGGCGGAATGAGTATCTACCAGTTACTGCCGCCGGTAATGTTGTTTTGTATGCTGGGATGTTTGCTTACGCTGTTTATGACAGTATATGGAATGGCGTGGGGAAGATTATCTTTCAAAGAACTGACATACAAGATCGTTTCATCCAATCTCGAAATTGGACTTAAGGACAGAACATTCAATGACAGTTTCGAAGACGTGGTCCTTTACATAAACAAGATAGATCCTGACACTAAAGAACTTCAGGATATTTTCATTGAAGACAAAAGAACTCAAAATATTGTCAGTACCGTGGTGGCGCCAAGGGGAAAACTATTTAAAGATATGGATGAGTACGTTTATACTTTAATACTTTACAATGGTGTCATCTATCAAGTTGATGCTAAGGACAGATCCACGAATTACATTAATTTTGATACCTATGAGGTTCGGTTGGATCTTAAACAGGCGACTTCCGGCTTTAAACAAGAGAAGAAACACATAAAAGAGATGAATCTTGTTGAATTGAGTAATTATTTGAACAATAGTAGCCGGAGAGATAATAAATATTATAATGCACTCATGGAGCTGCACAAAAAATTTTCAATTCCAATCGCATGTTTTGCCCTCGGACTTCTGGCAATTCCATTAGGCATACAATCCGGGTCTACAAAAAAATCATTCGGATTGGTGCTGGGCATGATTTTCTTTTTGATTTATTATCTGTTATTAACCGCGGGGTTGGTTTTTGGTGAAACCGGCGCCTGCCCGCCGGTCATGGGGATGTGGTTTCCAAATATTGTAATGGGCGGTTTGGGACTGTATCTTCTCGTTAAAACAGCCAATGAGCGACAATTAAGGATCGGTCTTATTTCGAATCTGTTAAAAGGGATTAAATCCCGCTTACACGGGCAGGGAAGGACTTAGGGGGACAAGTTAGGGGCTTCGCCCCAATTGGAATACTGGAATGATGGAACATTGGAATATTGGATTTAAAGGAATGAAGCCAATTGAAACAGATGATTTTCTGCTTTTCGTGCCCACCATTCCATTATTCCACTATTCCATCATTCCAGATCTACGGCGCTGACAAATGCCGAAAAAGGATCTATGATTACAATGTGTTGTAGAAATTCCGAGACGTTAAATCAAGGCCGTTGGTAAACGCTGATCCTTGTTTATTGACAAAGCGGGGCTCGAAGCCCTTTTTTAGGTTTCAGGTGTCGGGTGTCAGGTTTCAGGGGGAAACGAGGTGACCCATAACGATTATATGGACGTGGAAGATCTTGAGGTTTATAAAAAAATTCTGACTGAACATATTTTCTGACACCAGAAACCTGACACCTGAAACCTGAAGTTAAATAGCCATGGAAAATATTTTATGGTTCTCTCCGAGCCGGAGGCCGGCTTGTCCGGGTTAGGGTTATGTCTTTAATCGAAAAATATCTGACCAGGGAGATTTTTAAATACTTTGGTATCGTTTTATTAACGGTGGTCGGAATATATTTGGCGGTGGATTTTTTTCAAAGAATAGATAATTTTTTAGAAGCGGGGCTTCCATTTTCAAGAATTATAAGATTTTATCAGCTTAAAGTACCGTCAGTAATCGTCCAAATAGCGCCGGTTGGTATTCTTCTGGCCGTTAGTATTGTTTTTGGTCTGATGAACAAGAACAATGAGATCATCGCTTTAAAAAGCAGCGGTGTAAGTATCACTTATCTTTTAGGGCCGGTTGTATTGATAGGGCTGGTATTAAGCATTGTCATTTTCTTATTATCAGAGTTGATGGTTCCGATCACCATAAGTAAGGCCAACAGAATTTGGAATGTGGAGGTTAAAAAAAAATCTGCCGTAATATCCAAGGGGAAGGATATTTGGATTAAGGGTAACCGTGTGATATGCCATATTACATATTATAATCCTGCAAATAGTACTATTTCAGGAGTGGCACTTAATCTTTTTGATAATGATTTCAGGTTAACCCGGCGGGTTGATGCTGAAAAAGGCGTCTTCGAAAACGGAAAATGGATTTTCTATGATATCATGGAACAAAAGCTTGATAAAGAAACCAACCATTACCGCGTCACATTCTATGAAGAACGGGAGGAACCGTTCAATTTTCTGCCCGAGGATATTAAGAGGGTGGTCAAGAAGTCAGAGGAAATGGGTTTTTTGGAGTTGTATGCATATATTGAGGATATTGAAAACGAAGGGTATGATGCCTCTGTCTATAAAGTAGATCTGTATGCCAAACTGGCATTTCCTTTTGTCAGTTTTATCATGTGCCTGGCAGGGGCGGGCATTTCAAGTAAAAGTAAGCTAAAGGGAAGTCTTTCCGTTAGTATATTCTACGGTATTTGTGTGGCTTTTTTTTATTGGATATTTTACAGTTTTTGTCTATCGCTCGGATATGGAGAAATGCTTCCCCCTTTCATGGCTGCTTGGGCTGCAAACCTTGTTTTTTTATGTTTTTGCATACTTGTATTTTTAACCTAGTGAATAAAATAAAGAAAAAGCCAATAAACATATAAAGTTTGGAACCAGAAACGAACATGTTGGAATCTTTAAATCTTTCCAGTTTGACCCAAAACCATTGTGAGGTTCTAAGGCATTCATCCAACACCCGGCCTGTGATCTGGGTAGTAGAGGAAAAGGGGGTAAGAAGCGTTGTAAAAGATTTCAGCAACAGCAAGTTTCTTTACCGAAATATCATCGGAAGATTTTTGATATGGCGTGAACACAGGGCTTATAAAACACTTAAGGGGCTCAAGGGTATTCCCGCTTGCTATGGGGTTATTGATAGGCTTGCTTTGGCACTTGAAGAGATACCCAGCCGACCCTTGAAAAAACATAATAAGGATTTGAAGCTCTCAGAAACTTTTTTTGACGAATTAAAAAACATTGTTGATAATTTTCACAGAAGGGGCCTTGCACACTGTGATTTAAAAAACGGTGCCAATGTCTTGGTGGGAGAAGAGGGCCGACCTTACATCGTGGACTGGAGCGCTTCCATCTCCGAAAAGGAATTCAGATTTTTTCCGCTGAATCGCATCTATCTGAGATTTCTTCTGGACGATCATTTTGCCATTATCAAATTGAAAATGCGGTATGCGCCTGAAACTTTAACCCCGGAAGAAAAAATACAGTATGCGCATCGGAGCCGTATGGAAAGAAGTGTCAGGGATATTAGAGACAGACTGCGTAAAATATTAAAGAAAATTATGTGAAA
>CAZIIV010000060.1:0-16098 GCA_964539365.1 uncultured Desulfobacteraceae bacterium
AACCCAATGTACCCTTTGAGTGGGATCTGTCCAAGGAGTCCGGCCTTGCGGTCTTGCTGCCGCCCAAGGTTATCGTCGAGTATGAGCTCACGGAATTTCACTTCATTGAGCTGACCATCGATAAAATCAATGACCAGGAAGTCTGGCCCGGCAAAACTGTGACGAGTGTGAAGATGTGGCCCGAGGAAAGGATGGAGCTCCCCTTCGTTCTGGACTTTATAGCTCCGTAACTTATAACCACAAAACCCTCTTCCCCCGTACCTTTGACGACAGAGATTGGGGGAAGAAATAATACTGTACGATGACCATCCCCCTTCTCGGTGAAAACCGAAAAGGGGGATTTTTTTGTAAATAATCTTGAAATAATCTTGATTTTTATAGGCGTTGTATTTATTAATCCATCTTAGACTTAGATAACCATTAGCAAATTCTTTGCCACAGCCTCACCAAGACACAAAGCAAATTTTTTATATGTTTTTCTTCGTGCCTTGGTGACTTTGTGGCGAAAAAAAAGTTTTTTGTCGTAAAACACACGATTTCCGTAATTAAGCGGCTAACATTTAAACAATCACAAAGGAAAGTGCAGATGACCGAAGAAATTAGAAAAACCATGGAAAAAGAAAGAGAAGAAGCTATCAAGGAATTAGAGCAGCAGTATCCCTCTGTGGCGGAACAGCCAAAACATCCGGGATGGGTTACCATTGCCGAGGTTTTTAATAAAGCGGAAACGTCACAAAAAACGGATCAGATCTTTGAAAATATGCTCTTTATGCTGGGATACGATTTTTCCTCTAACATATACGTGCTCAAAGGGGAGTATCTGACCATCGTGGATCCTGGAAACGATTACACGTCGTTTATGGCGCTTTTCGATCTGGATTATGACCTCACAGACATTAAAAAAATCGTTTTGACCCACGGTCACCGGGACCATGCCATGGGGATCTTCGAACTGTTAAATTATCCCACGATTATGGAAAACAAAAGCATAGAGATTATCATCCATGAAAAAGGTCCTGACGGGTTCAAACAGATGATAAAAGAAACCGATTTCCCCTTGACCTTGGTTAAAGGAGGCGAAACCCTTGATCTTGGCGGCTCTGAATGGGAAGTGATACCTACGTCCGGTCATACCGTGGACGGCATATCTCTGTATCACGCACCTACGAAAACAGCCTTTACCGGCGATACCATATTGCCTTACGGCATGGCCGATGTTGACGATAGTGCCGGAGGCCGGCTGGATCACTACCTGTTCAGCGTCAAGGAATTACTTAAAAGAGACATTGAAAATATCCTGCCCGGCCATGGCGTCCCGGTAGTTTCCGCGGGAAGAAGGGTCATGGAGGTGGCTTACGAAAGCGTCATCGCCAAAATTCTTGAAATCGAAGGTGACATGTCATGGATGGATTTAGCACCGAAACTGGTTCAAAAGGGGCTTTTGGAAGAAGCGGTCTATTGCTGTGACAAAAAACTGGTCGGTGATTCCGAAGACTTAATGGCGCTTCAGCTTAAGGCCTATTGTTTAACCGATATGGGGCGCAACCCGGAGTCCGTCGAACTTCTGAATAAAATTCTGGAAAGGCAAAGCAACAATCCTCATGCGTTGTTGGGAAAGGGGCATGCTTTGCTGGGAATGCAGCAATATGAAGAAAGCCTGCCATATTTTGATGAGGTTCTTAAAATCAAACCGGACATTAAAGAGGCGCTTATATACAAGGGTATGGCGCTCTATTTTTTGGGCAAGTACGATGAAGCCATGGATATAGAAGTTTTCAGAACGGAATTTGCCGATAAATTCAAGGATCAGCTTGATCAAAAGAAATAAAATGACACGTTATAAACAGGGTATTGCCTTTCGTTATATTCAGAGCACAAAATATTATCCAGATCGCCCTGTGACGGACGATCTGGGGCCTATTCCGGCAACCGCAACCTTTAAAAATTACCCGGAAGCAGAACGTCTGCTGCTGCCGGAGCCTGACCTGAGCCGTCCGTCCAACCTCTGGCAATGCCTGGCCACACGTCGCTCCGAACGCAACACCATTCCCGACCCGTTAAGTCTCCAGGAATTGTCCAAAATAATGTGGGCGGCCCAGGGTGTGACGGCGCGGACCGGGAGATATCTGTTACGCACCGCTCCTTCTGCCGGAGCGCTTTATCCTTTTGAAACCTATCTTTATATTGACAAAGTTAAAGAGGCTCCCCAAGGGATTTACCATTTTAACGTGGCTGATTTTGCTCTGGAACGCATTCAGGAGGGCGACTTTAATCATGCATTTACCGCAGCCGGTCTGGGTCAGCCTGTGGTAAGGCGGGCAGCGGTGATTATTATTTGGACGGCAATGATGCTGAGGTGCATGGTCAAGTACCGTGACCGTGCAATGCGTTATATCCCTATGGATTTGGGTCATGTCTGCCAGAATGTTCAATTGGCTGCAACGGCCATGGATCTGGGTTCCTGCCCCATCGGCGCTTTTTATGATGATGATGTCAACAAGTTGTTGGGAGTTGACGGTGAGGAGGAAACGGTGTTGTACTTAGTGACGGCAGGAAAACTTTAAAAGTTATCATACGTTGGTTGTCCGGGTTTATTTTGATTAGAAAAACCTGGTCTCTGGGCTAGGTTTGAGATAGCTCTGCCTTGGAATTTTGTGTATAAAATCACAAATTCCAAGCACCAAATTACAAATAAATCACAAATTCCAATATTCAACACGCGGCGCAAGCGCCTGCGCTGCGCGTGACCGAAACCTTCTATGACGAGACATTGTTTGGATTTTTGAATTTCGGTCATTGTGATTTGATTGTTTTTTGGCATTTGTTATTTGGAATTTCAATAAGTCAATGAATTTCCAAAAAAGCAAATCCCCCTTGCGGATAACCAAAGCCTGATCCTCTGGACCAGGCTTTTTACTCAGCTAATATTTCTATAATCGGCGGGATCACATGGGTGGCGATGTCCGTTCGTGAGCCGCCGCCTAAAACCACTTCCAAACGGCCCTCGGATACTTCTTCGGCGGTTTGTTTCATAAAACGGGCAATTTCCTGATAGCAACGGCCGCTCAACCCCAGGCTCCCGTAATCGCCCTGGTGGGTATCAAACCCGAAATACCAGAAGATCAGATCGGGCTTAAACTCTTTAACCCGTGGATAGAACTCGGTCTTTACGGTCTCGGTATATTGCTCGTCTATATTCTTTACGGTGTCGCCCCTGCCCCAGAATCCCCAGGAGCTTCCCGGTGCACGGATGTCAACTTTGGTGCCGTCCGCCGACTCGTACTCCATTCCGCAGCAACAGACGTGAAGAACATCAGGATCGTTTTTGAGCAAATCCCGGGTGCCGTCTCCATGGTGAGCATCCGTGTCCATAATTGCAAACCGTTGGATATTATGAATTTCACGTAGATAGGTAATGGTGATAACCACATCGTTAAAGCAGCAGTACCCGCCAAAATAGTCTCTGCCCGAATGATGTCCGCCGGCACCGATGAGGGCAAAAGCGTTGTCGATTTCTCCGGTGCAGACCTTTTCTCCGGCCAGCACCACACCGCCTACCGAATGCCAGGCCGTTGAGCAAAGATGGTCTGCCTCTACCCCCCGGATCAGTTCCGGAGTATGCACTTTCAGTATCCACTCCTCTTCTACGGGAGGGGATTCATAGAGGATAACATTCTCACGCTCAAGAAGATGATTAATGGCTCCGGGAAAATCTTCCAGCCGCGCTCCCCGGGTAAGGTAGCTCCTGCGGCTGAAGCTGGGATGGTAAAACACACCGGTTTTTTTCATGGATATTTCCTTAAATTAGCTTTAATCGTTTGAGATCATTTACACTCCATTTAGTTCCATCTATAAAACTTTTGAGAGTGCCGGGAGGAAGGGTGTCTTTGGCTCCCTTTTCGCTTTTTGTATTGGAACCCATCTTTTTCAAGTGCTCGAAGGAGTTTTCTGACAGGCGTATTTTTTAGTTCGTAAATCATACAGAAATTGCTATAGCAGGCTCATTGATCACCTCTACCTTATCTGATTTGGTTGGAAAGCCTTCTCCTGCATCTATCATGTCCTCAATATAAATATCAGCAGCATCTTTAATATTTGCTAATGCTTCTTGTTGGGTATATCCCCAGCTGGAACACCCGGGAAGAGACGAAACTGCTGCACTCCAGCGGCCATCTCTTTCTTTTTTAAGGTCAACTTTTAAAACAAAAGTCTTCATTTATGTTCTCCTGTTAATCCGAATTATGCAAAAAATCATTCTCAAAAATCAGACAGGGTGGGTTTTCCCAGTACTTTAAGATAAGAAGTGTTGTTCAGGTACGAAATGATCCATTGCCCGTTTTTGTATGTAAAGAGGTTGGTGCTGGCGGTATCCTGTTGAATTCGCCAAAAATTATTGTTTTCGATTCCCAAAAGGCTGCAACAAATCACTTTGTTCGGCACCCGATGGGCCACCAGAGCAATAGTTTCATTTCGATGTTTTTCAATCAGCTGGTTTATGGTTGCCATGGTCCGGGTGCGGACCTGTGCCAGGTTCTCTCCATTCGGGAAGGTGACCTTATGGGGTTCCCGGAGCCAACGCGTATAAAGATCCGGATATTTTTCCCGTACCTCATCAAGGCTCACCCCTTCCCAATCGCCGTAACTGATATCGATAATGGCGTCAAGAGGGGTGACCCTGATATCCTGAAACTTGGCAATATTTTCAGCCGTTTCCATGGAACGGGAAAGGGGGCTGCTGTAAATGGCATGAATGGTTTCATCTTTTAACGCTTCACCGGCCAAGTGCACCTCTTTTTTTCCGGTGTCATCCAGAGGAATGTCCATACGTCCTCGAAAGACTTCCTCCAGATTCCAGGCGGTCTGGCCATGGCGAACCAGAAATACTTTGGTCATGTTCGTCGCCTAAATTCCTTTGATCTGCTGATGAAGTTCTCGGGTCTTTTCCATGCGGGCCCGGTCACGGTCCTGTGCCAGATGACGAATACTCTCATTTGCATCCGACATTTCCTGATCATCAGGATTTTTTCCCTGAACATATCCGTCGATGAGCAGACGATATGCATGGATCATATCCGAAATCAACCGGATAGGATATTCGCGCCCCTGTATTTTTAACGTTTGCAAGCCCTGGTCAACATATTGTTTCAGCTCTTGGGCCCTGATGGCAAAGGCCACATTCGGCCTGCGGCGGATTCTTTTATTTATTCTGGCGATTTCTTCAATGCTCTTATTTTTGCGCCGCATGAGTTTTTCACGCTGAGCCTCAGATAACAGGCAGAACCGAAAGCAACTGCCGCTTCTGTCCGGCCAGCCCTCATATTCAACAATTTCATTGCCGTCTTCATCGTGGTGGACTTTTTTGATATATGAATCGCTGGTGAATTCGTGAAACAGGCAATTGCCCACACCACCTATGCATCGGTTGCCATGAATCAGTATTTCGGTTAAAACACCGACCTTATCCGCCGTTTTTTTAAACTCCCTCAATTTTTTCACGGTGTCGATTTCAGTACTGGCAACAATCTGGGTAGCGCCGGCGTCACGATAATATTCCATCTGCTCCCGGGTTCGGATATTGCAACCCACACTGGCATGGATAACCAACTCCGGGTAGTTGCGTTTGATCAGCCGAATAAGTTCGGGGGTTTTTGCAATAACCCCTTCTACGCCATATTGTGTCCATTTGGCGACTTTACTCAATACACGGATAAAATCTTTTTCCTGTACTTCCGCGTTAATGGCAACTCGAAGCTTGCCTCCATGGTCGTGTCCAATTCGAACCGCCTCTCTAATCTCGCTGTCTTCCAGTTCCCAAACGCATTTTCTGCGGCTGAAACCTTTTGCTCCCACATATACGGCATCGGCACCGCTGCCAAATACGGCATTCACCATTTCAAGACTGCCTCCAGGAGCCAGCAATTCGTTCATGGTATTGACCCCCCCTTTATTTACCGGTTTGTTTTCTTTCCCGGCACTTATAATTTAATTGCAGAGGATGCAAATTATAAATTTAACACTGTCATTTTGCTAACCAACACAAATTACCAAACATATAAAATTATGTATTTAAAGTTATATTGTCAAGAAGATTTTAAATCAAAGGCCCCTCCCCTTAGTTCCCTGCTTCCGACATAATGCTATGTAATCGTTCCGCTCGCAAACAGAATGTTTCCAGTTTTGCCTCGATCACCTGGGGAAAAGGAGAACCGTCACTTTCAATTGCAAGAAAAGGAAGGTCATCAATATTTGCCAGCGCGGATCGAAGCCGACCATTCTTCGGTTGGGTTGCCAGTTTTCCGTCACGGTTCATGGCCTCATTAAGCAGGGCCTCTGACAGCCGGTTGGGCATGCAGCCAAAGGGACCGATGGCGATCACGCCGCATGCGTGTGAGGCGATCTCGGTCAGGGAGCTGCCCACTGTCAGAATGGCTTCACCGGCCAGCTTTGGCGATATATAGGGTGCAGCATTATTAATGACAGATTTAATTTCGAGAAGGTCTTTGTGAATGAAGCCCGAACGGGACAGAATACCCTTGATACGCTTTTTGTAACGGGCCATGGTTCTTTTCCTCAGAATAAATTCCAGCCGTTCCATTTTTGACATGGTATAATCCACAAGACCTTTTTCCACCAAAAAGTCGGTATATAATATCCATTCGGCAATGGGCGAACAGGCAGTGGCAAACCCTTTTTCTGCGAGACGCTCTGTTAAATACTGGCGGGACAATCCGTCCCGTCGCACAAATATCTCGCCGACAAGGGCGACAGTGGGCACCTCTTCTATGGGACGCTTCATGTGAATCCGTTTGAGAAGGTTTGCGGTAGAGTCAAGCTGTTTTTCCAGGGGAGCAAAATTTCCTTTCTCAAATTTCTCAATGATTAACGCCCACTCTTTATCAAATAGGTTTATTGCCGCTTCGACATCTGCGGCATTGGCCAGTATCATGGATCTGATGTCTTCCATGGCATCGGATACGATAATACCCCACCATACCTTCAGCTGAAAATTATTCCCCATTCCCGTGTAAGAATTCTCAGACGTCAGGGAAAAAAGAGCCACATCAGGTATCTCGAGCCTTCTTACCAGGTCTTCCATAAAAATATAGTACTGGCCAAATCGGCAGGGACCCGATCCGGTAGGCATAAAATAGACCACAATATTGGAGTCGCGCTTTTCTTTACGAATAAAATTAAGCAGCGTCCCTGTGGTGAGTATCAACGGCAAACACTCTTTGCAGGAGGTATTGGCACGACCCAATTTCAGCACCGTTTCATCCGCCGGAGGATGAGCTTTGGCATTAAAACCGACTCCCCGCAATATTGCGGCCAGTGACTCCGATGCAATTTTACCCATAGACGGTACCAGCACTGTAACCCGTGGGTGGGTCATGGGCAACGTCTCACCGGAGGAGGTAATTACTTTAGGAACACCGTTATCCAAAATCGTACGGGCAAGATTGAAACTTTGTTTTTTATGAGTAATCCTTTTTTCTGCCGTCAACTGCCGATATGCGGAAACGATGTCAAGAAACGCTTCAATCCGGGTTTCCAGACCCGCGTCGGCGGTATGGCTGTCCAACTCAAGGGTCAGGGAAGGTTTGCGACCCATGATATCCCTGAAATATCCGATAATAAACGAATCCGGACCGCAGGAAAAGTTGGTTATAAAGGTGCCGAAAAGTTGGGGATGCCGTTTCACTATTCTGGAGGCCTGAAGGATTCGCTGCCCCATCCCCCAGTACATATGACGCTTTGATCTTTCATTATCAAACAAGAGAAAATCAAACGGTATGACCAAAATGCCTCTGGATGCAAGCTTGTGGGGAATGCCCATATGCGATTCTTCAACAAATCCGTTGTACGGCCGGGCGAAAATCACCACTGCGGTCTTATCCGGATCCATTTCCAGTTCTTTTAGAGTCTTTTCCCCGATTCGTTTCATCTCGACCAAACATTGGGTCTGCCGTTTCAGTGCGGCTTCAAAAGCCGCCGATGCGGTTTTACGTCTTAATCCCATTTGAACCGCGGTGTTAACCAACGGTTCCCGGGCCGTGTGCAACCCCTTTGTCAGGTCCAGAAGCGGGCAAAGGACTTTTGTTCCTTTTGCTTTTAACTGGTTGATCTTCTGGCGAAAGGTGGCGTTAAGATAGAACGTTTCCCCCTGAATAAAAGGACATACCTGGGAACTGGAGTTTCCATCCGAAACAGGAAGTGCTTTAAAATGGGGCAGAAAAATGTATTCCGGAGGATGTTCCATTTCCAGAAGCGAATAAAAAAAACCGTGTGAAAGTTCTACCGGATAACAAAATGCGGCGTTTTTCCTGTCAATTCCTTCCCGAGAGCAGG
Source organism: uncultured Desulfobacteraceae bacterium (assembly GCA_964539365.1). Taxonomy (GTDB): domain Bacteria; phylum Desulfobacterota; class Desulfobacteria; order Desulfobacterales; family UBA11574; genus S5133MH16. The sequence goes on from CAZIIV010000060.1 coordinate 8,347, forward strand.
AATCGGGCACCACCGGTTCAAATCCCAGTTCGGTGAAAAACGTTGAATATAGCGGATAATAAGTGTTCACCAAAAAACTCCGGTTAATGCCTATTTTGCCCCGATAGTGTTTGATCCTGCCGTTGGGCAAGTTTTGACCGGACTTCGGGACAAGGGTTGCGCCGTATTTTTCGAACACAAGATGCTGCCGGACCCGAATCAAATCCAGGTCTCGAACATTGTAGGTTATGTTGTGCCGTAAATTATAGTACCGGTTACAGGCACCGCCAAAGGGGTATTTGCTTCCCTCAATTTCTATCACGGCAATTTCACATCGCCGGTCACATTTTTCCTTGCCGCCTTTACAGATAAATGAGTTGCCGTAGATGACCTCTCTGTCCGAAAGAACCTTGAGGTCGAAGCGACTTTTTTTTATCAACCCCATCTTAATTCGCTTTTTTACCTCAAGGGCCACCCCAAAAGCCCCCATCAGACCGGGCTCCGGAGGAACAATGATGGGTTTACCCACCAGGGATGCCATGGCCAGCGGAATCGCCCGGTTGTAACAGACCCCCCCTTGCATGAAGACCTTCTTCCCTACCGGCCGGTTCCCTTTGACACGGTTCGAGTAGTTCATGCAGATGGAATACACCAGTCCGGCCACAATATCTTCGTGTTTCACGCCCTCGTGAATGGCATTTTTGATATCGGAGGCGATGAATGCGGCACACTGGTCATTAAAATTGGGCGGATGACGTCCTTTGAGGGCAATATCCGCAATATCTTCCATTGCCACACCCAACGTCTCATATGCGGATTCTTCCAGAAATGACCCGGTGCCGGCGGAACATGCTTCGTTCATGGCATAATCCGAGGCCACCGCATTGGTAATGTAAGTGTATTTGGCATCCTGTCCGCCGATTTCAAAAATTGTGTCCACCTGGGGATCAAAATACACGGCAGCGGCCGCATGGGCGATGATTTCGTTAATCACACTATGTGTGAGAGCATGCAAGCCCGCAATCTGACGTCCGGAGCCGCACACGCCCAGCCCCTCAATGGTTATATCAGAAGGATCCACCCGTTGGCTTATTTGTTTAAGAATAGAATCATAGCACTGCCGGGAAGCTGCAACCGGATTTCCGTTGGTACGCAGATAAACGTCCGCCAGCATGGCGTTGTCCGCTTTTCTCAGAAGAATCGCCTTGGTCGTGGTTGACCCCACATCCAGCCCGAATATGCACGTATCACCCGAACGAATTTTTCCTTTTTCAACGGTTTTGAATTCCACCATGTCTTCAAAATCCTGCAAGGGAGCAAGGGTGTCGAAAGATGCAGCGTCAGTTCTGAACAAATTTGATATACCGGAAAATTTGGCGGTCTCGTGTTCCAGAGCCCAGAGGGCCGCACCCAGGGCTTCGAAATACGGTGCTTCCGCAGGAACAATCAAGCCGGGAATCTGTTCACGCAGGCGCTCGATCATCATGTGGTTGCGAGCCGTCCCTCCGGTGATCATAATGTTCTTTCTTTCCACCTTTTTTAAAAGCTCTAAAATCTTATTGGCCATCATCTGGCAAAGACCGGCGGTCACCTTTGCTTTGGGCACACCTTTGTTGGTGGCGTGGGTACAGTCGGATTTGCAGAAAACCGAGCAACGGCCGGATACGGAATACGGTTCTATGGAAACGGCCCACCGGGCGGCCTCTTTAAGGGACACATTCATTCTTCGCAGTTGCTGAAGAAAAAATTCTCCGGTTCCCGAAGCGCATTTGTTGCCGGTCAGAACGTTGGAAATTTGCCCCAAACGGTTTAGAACATATACCATAAAGGTTTCGCCGCCCGCAGAAACCACGGCAGGACAGGATACGTCCGGAGGTTTGACAAACCCGTAGGCATATTCCACGGCTTCGGGTTCGGATATTGAGGAAAGTGTTACGAATTTCCGAAACTTTCTGCCGGTGGCCGCAATACGGTCAAATGAGTTCAGGTCGAGGTTTTTGAGGGCCGACACCAGAGTCCGTTTGGGGTCCCCCTCGTGGGGATGCAGCCAATAGTTGACCAGTCGAGGGGGGAGGGCCTCGTGTATCGGGATGCCATCCCCAAGATTCTGATCCTGCTCTAACTGAACAATGGATACGGTGGACGCTCCGAGACAAAGACCCAGCGATCTTATCTTTTCGGACATAAGCTTATTCCGATTAGATTGCCCCTGTGAACCTTCAAAGTCCATTGGAAATCATAAATCCAGACGAGAAAAAGAATTGTTCTGAAATAACCCAAATTGTGCGAAAAAATATTTTAGCCGGATCAGATTATAAAGAAAAACGGGGACTGTGTCAAAGAAAAATATTGGTTTATCCGCAAAACCAAGTTTTAACAATACAAGTCCGTTTTCTTGCTTTATGCCGGCATGTCGAGAACCTTTTGAATTTCAAAGATGTAGAACTTAAAGGCTTTGCCCCGTTTGATAAAATGGCTCCGGTAAAATTAAAAAAAGTTCCCTGGATCAAGTGGTTTTGAAGGAATTTCTTATAATTAATCCTTGTCTCTAAGTCTGTTCCGTGGTATTTGCATATTGTTAATAACGCCTTTTATTTAATACTTTTCAAAGAGATAAACAGAAGGAGGAATATAAAATGGTACGATTAAGCAGGAGCGCCGGAATAATTCTGGTTCTGGTGCTCGGATTCTTGGTCCAGTCAATTTTTTCTTTTGCAAACCAGACAGACAGCCCGAGAAAAGCGGCTGTTCAATTCAGCAAAGCCTATTTTAAGCTCGACAAATCCATGGCGAAAAGAATCTGCAAACAACGGCTGGCATCTGAAGATGTCGATGTTATTAACCAATATATCTACCTCGTGGCCAAAGAAGCCAAAGAGAGGGGTTTTGAAATAAATTTCATGAAAAAAAAACTTTATCATATACAAACTGAAACCATTTCTAAAAAAGAGAATGAAGCACAAGTTCGGATAACCGGTAAAATAAGAAGGTCGATCAATCCTTTTTATACGATTGTCGCGAAATTATTCAACCTCGGGGCAACCCGTGAGATTGATGAAATCATTCATGTAATAAAAGAAGACGGCAAATGGAAGGTTTGCGGAAATCTTTTTTCTTTGCCGGTAACTTAATCAGGATATGCAGAACCAACAGATATTTGTTACAAAGGCACAAAAGATATTTCTTTATTTTGATCTTGAGAACCTGGTTCTGTGGGCCAGCATTCTTTACTTTTTCTTGTTCCTGGTGCCTTTGTGACTTGGTGGCGAAAACATGAAGCTTACATATGCTCCTATTCGTAAAAGAGCCCACCAGATTGTTTCCCGTTATCCTTCCCCCGATTTTTATCAGGACCATTTTTTATCAAATCAATTGTCCCGTCAATATTTTGAAACAAATCCATTCACTGTTCAATTACGGGCGTTTGTTGCCCGGAAGCTGGACGATGATTTTGGGCATGGCCTTGAGCACGCATTAAAGGTGGCCATAGATGCCGGCGCCTTGATGATCATTGAAAACAAACTTGTTGGCTCTTCCAATGAGCTTATAAATCGCAGAGTCCTTATTGTCCAATGCGCAGCTCTTCTCCACGATATCAAACGCAAACAAGAAAATCATGCGGTCCGAGGAGCCGCCTGTGCCAGGGACGTCCTGCAAACATCTCCCTTTGACCCTGAAGAAATCGAAGACATTTGTTTGGCCATTCAAAACCATGAAGCCTTCAAAAATACTGTAAAATCAAAAACTCTTCAAGGTTCCCTTGTTTCCGATTGCCTATATGATGCCGACAAATTTCGGTGGGGGCCTGACAACTTTAGCGATACCGTTTGGACAATGGCATCATTTTTTAAAATTCCTGTTGTGAAATTTATGGAACTTTATCCCGGCGGAATGAAAACAGTTGCTAAAATAAGACATACATTCCGTACAGATACGGGGAAAAAATATGGTCCACAGTTTATCGATATAGGGCTTGCCATCGGTGAAGAGCTATTTGATGTTATTCATACAGAGTTTGCACATTTGTTATAGGCTGCTTGTCTCTATCGTTCGTGGGATGAAAACCGCATTTCCAGATAACGATAACTCAAACACAAAAATTTTGTTGCGTATTACATTTATAAAGTTCGGAATCGAATAGATGCCTATACAGACATTGAAATGACTCATACAATCCTGTATAAAAAAAGAAACACTTAAATTGACAAGCGGTACATATGATACCTATCTTATAGAGGCCGAGATAAAACAGGTGGACGGTGTATTTGAGAAAAGCAAAAATGCTAAAATCCAAGTATGGGTTACCGAAGATAGACGTCGAATGCCTGTTAAAATAAAAAGTAAAGTTGTGGTTGGGAGTTTTGCAGGGGAACTTGTTTCGGCCACAGGTCTCGAAAAGTAAAAGCGTTTTCAGACAAGGGCGTTTTTTAAACATTATAGAAAGGTCGAAGTATAAAATTATGACTCGCATACTGTTAATTAGCAATAAAGAGGATGATCTAACTTTTATCTCCACCTTATTAAACAAATTCGTTTCTGACTGCCTGGTGATCACGGCCCAATCCGGACTCGAAGGAATAGAAAAAGCAAAGCATGAGTCCCCCGGTGTGATTTTACTAGATATTGAAGTGTCGGAAATGGACGGATATGAGGTCTGTAAGAGACTAAAATCTGAAGAAAATACCAAACATATCCCGATCATTATGATCACGGAGGTCAAATCGGATTCTATCAGCCGCGAACAGGGAATAAAAGCCGGAGTTGATAGTTTCCTGAAAAAACCCTTCGACGAAGTTGATCTCACGACTCTGATCAATATGGCATTGCGAATGCATGCTTCGGAAAAAGAGACGGCCAAATTTAAAAATCAACTTCAACAGGCCCGGAAGATGCATGCAATGGGAACTCTGGCCGGTGGTATTGCACACGAGTTCAACAATATGCTTTTCCCGATAATCGGGTATGCCGAGATGAGTATGTATGACCTGCCTGAGCATAATCGGGTTAAAAATAACCTTAAAAAAATCCTCAAAGCGGCAAATCGTGCGAAAGACCTTGTTCAGCAGATTCTCGAGTACAGTCGGCAGGATGATCAGGAGAGGAAACCGCTTAAGATTCAATATATTATAAAAGAAACCCTGAAACTGGCGAGAACATGGTTCCCGGCAACCATTGAGATCCGTCAAAACATAGATAATACCTGTGGCCCGGTTATGGCCAGCCCCTCCGAAATACAGCAATTAATAATGGATCTCTGCACCCATGCACATCATGCATTGAAATCCAAAGGAGGTGTGCTGGAAGTGAATCTGTCAGAAGTGGATATTGACTGCCATGAACCGTCTTCGAAAATGGACTTGAAACAAGGAGCCTATTTGCAACTTACCGTAAGTCATACAAGCCATGGCACTAAACGTAACGATAGGAGACAAATTTTAGATTCTCATGTTTCACTACACGCCCAGGGTAAAGAAACCGAGACAGGTCTATACGAGGCAGATGAAATTTTTCAAATCCATCAGGAAACGATCCGCATTGACAGTGATCCGTATAAAGGGACGACGGTCCGGGTTTATCTGCCGCTCACCGATACCGGGTCAGATGAACTTCCTGCGATATCTGCGGAGCAACCCTTTCCTATGGGCGATGAATCTGTTTTACTGATTGATGATGAAGAAGATGTGTTGGAAATGATGCATTCCATGATTGAAAAACTCGGATATCAAGTTATTTCAAGAAACAACAGCATTGAAGCCCTGGATACTTTTCGTAATCACCCCCGGCAGTTTGATCTGATCATTACCGACCAGACCATGCCGGAAATGACGGGTCTGGAATTGGTTGAGCGGCTGATACAAATCCGTCCGGATATTCCGGTTATTCTATGCACCGGCTACACGGAAATGATCGCAGAAGATAGTGCCGCATCCCTGGGCATCGGCGCATATGTCATGAAACCTGTCCGCATAAGTGATATTTCGGTAAAAATCCGGAAACTGTTAGAGCAAAAATAGCGATCACAGGGGTTGGATTTTAGGAGAAAAATATGAACCATATCAACGAAAAAATCCCTGAGAACTTTAATATTATGGTTGTAGAGGACGAGGAGCTTATCAGGGATATGATTCGGCAGAATATCGAACGGACCGGCTATCAATGTACCATTGCCAAAAGCGGGACTGAAGCTTTAAAAATTATGGCCGAGCACGGCAAGAAAGTAGATATCATCATAACAGACATTAGAATGCCGGGCCTAAACGGAATCGAATTAACCAAGAAAGTCAAAGAAAATTATGATTCTGACGTCATCGTTATGACCGGATTTGTGGAAGATTTTGATTATGAAAAAGTAATCGAAAGCGGAGCAAGTGACTTTTTTCAAAAACCAATTACTTCCAATGAGTTAATTCTGAGACTCAAGCGGGTTCTCAAAGAGCGCATCCTTCTTGCGGAGAGGAACCGGGCGTATAAGGAACTTAAAAAAAACATCGAAAAATTACAAAACGCTCAAGAACAAACTGTCGCCGCATTGGCATCCACGGCCGAAATCAGGGACCCGTATACTTCCGGCCATCAAAAAAATGTTGCCAAACTTGCCTGTTCCATAGCGGAACATATGGGACTTTCGGCAGATCTGATCAAAGGGCTCTGTGTTGCAGGGTTGCTTCATGATATCGGCAAGATATCCGTACCGGCAGAGATTCTCAGTAAACCCGGTAAGATAACAAAAGACGAAAGAAATATTATTAGAAATCATTGCCGGGTAGGCTACGACATTTTAAAAGGCATAGAATTTCAATGGCCTGTTGCCGAGATCGTTTTGCAACATCATGAAAGGATAGATGGATCCGGATATCCTCTGGGAATTCAAGGGGAGAAAATTCTTTTGGAAGCAAGAATCTTGGCGGTTGCAGACGTAATTGAGGCCATGTCTTCTCATCGACCTTACCGAGCGGCGCTCGGTTTAGACGAGGCTTTGGAAGAAATCCGCAAAAAGCGAGGAATCTTATTTGATCCCGTAGTGGTAGACGCCTGTTTGGATCTTGCTTCCAAAGACAAAGTGAAGTTTAAGCAAAACAAAAGCATATTATGAAATTTTATCCGCAGAATCACACAGGTTATAAAGGGGACATGGGGCGCATTCGGGCTTTCTTGCTTTGCAAACAGATCTTCCAAAATAAATAAGTTGTAAGCAAAAGTCATTCCATTCATTTTGGGGAATGATTTTCATCAAATCAAACTCGATTTTTACGGGATCATGGTTTTCTGTAAGGCCCAGTCTTCTCGAAATCCTTGCCACATGGGTATCCACAACAATTCCCGGAATACCAAACCCGGCGCCGAGAACCACATTGGCGGTTTTGCGCCCTACTCCAGGAAGTTTAACCAGCTTATCCAAGGTTTGCGGTACTTCACCGTTGTATTTTTCTATAAGATATGAAGAGCATTTTTTGATGTTTTTTGTTTTGTTGCGAAAAAAACCTGTGGGTCGAATAAGTTTTTCAATAGTCTCATCAGATGCACGGGCAAAAGCCTCGGGCGTTCTCAGTGTGTTGAACAAATCTTTTGTTACGTGGTTCACCTGTTTGTCCGTACACTGAGCAGACAGTATGGTTGCAACGAGCAATTCAAAAGGATTCCGGTAGCGCAGCCGGGTTTTGACATTCGGAAATGTGGTTTTGAGTATGTCGCGAATTCCGTCAATCCGGGCTTTATTTTTTTGGGGTGTGGTTTTTTTTGACATTAGCGACGCTTTGCGAAATAATAACGGTT
>CAZIIV010000061.1:0-16083 GCA_964539365.1 uncultured Desulfobacteraceae bacterium
AATTTTATGGGAGGGCAAACAAAATGACTCGATATGCATTTTACGCTCATTATCAGGACTGTTACGAGTACCATGGCAGTACAACCATAGAAAGAACACAAAAGGAGGCCGGCAGAACCGTCAACAGAGAATGGATATTATTTGATTCAGTCGAAGAAGCTCTGGAATTTTTCAATAATAACTGCGTTAATTAGGGGGAGGAGACCATGTTCGATACAATTGTTGACTTGATACTGGATTTCATTTTCATGACAATGATTTTAATCATGTCGGTCTTGGGTACGGTTTTTTTAGGGTTATAGTAAATAAAAATTTTAAGAAAAGATAATTTTACTATAATTGTATATTATAATCTCTCAGGAATTGATCAATATATTGTGGGCACTATTCCCTTGACACCCAAGATGTTTTATAATACCTGTTTAAATAGGAGCGGTAAGTTCCGATAATTGATTAAGGAACCCGGTTGATGAATATACAAGACTTACTAAATATCCTTGAATACTCCGAGTCTTCATATTATCTCACCGGTTCCCGTCTTAATGCGCACCTTGCTTATTCGCACGCTTTTCGCTTGGCCAAAGAAAAATGCGGTTTGGATGGCGTCTATACGTTGCAGGGAAACGACTCGAACCTTAATTTAGGCCAAATCATTCTCCCCATTGTTTATGTCTGTAAGTCTAATTCTGAGGCAGAAGCGGCCAAACTTCACAAATTGGTGTGGAATCAAAATATCGTTCCCTTCCTCCTAGTTGAAACACCTAAAACTTATCGCCTATACCCAACCTTCAATTACAATCCCCGAATCGAAAAAGAGAAAGACCAAAGCATTTTAAAAATCGCGAAAACGGCAAATGCGGTATTATCGAATCTATCGGAATTCAAAGCCAGCGCTATTAATAGTGGAGCAATATGGCACAAATGGGGAAAGGCCGTAGCCCAAGAAAAGCGCGTGGATACAAAATTACTGGAAAATCTCAAAAACCTTAGCACATGGTTGCAAAGTCATAACATGCCGAGAAACGCTGCCCATGCTCTTATCGGCAAGTATGTTTATCTCCATTATCTGAAAGACCGTGGTATCCTTTCGGACCGCAAGCTTTCACAATGGGGGATTGAAAAAAATACCATATTCGGACGTAATGCCAATTTGGCCGGATTTCATAACGTTATCGAACGGCTCGACAACTGGCTAAACGGCACCCTGTTTCCTATCCCAAAACAAGGCCCTGGTTCTCCCGGTTTGGACCATATACAAATGGTAGCTGGAACCTTTTCCGGTGACGATCCGCAAACCAGGCAAATGCATTTGGATTTCAAGGCTTATAATTTCCAACACATCCCAATAGAAACTTTGTCAATCGTTTATCAGCAGTTTTTGCATGCCGAAGGAAAAGGCCGTGGGCAGGGCGCTTATTATACCCCCATACATTTGGTTAACTTTATCTTAGACGAGCTTGATGCAAAGCGTCCGATTGGCAAAGGCATGAAGGTCTGCGATCCTGCATGCGGGTCGGGAGCATTTCTTGTCCAATGTTATCGAAGACTTATAGAACGCGAAATTGAGCGGGAACCCAAAAAATATTTATCGCCGTTTGAATTGCAAAAGTTATTGACCGATCATATCTATGGAGTAGATGTAGATAGAGATGCGTGTGGAGTGACTGAACTCAGCCTAATCCTAACATTGCTTGATTACGTTGATCCTCCAGATTTGGAGAATCCGGCTTACAGCAATTTTGTTTTACCCCCACTGCAAAACCAGAATATTTTCTGCTGCGATGATGGATTTTTTGATCCCGAAGCAAGCTGGCAAACAACCAAACCCAAACAAGGGTACGATTGGATCATTGGGAACCCGCCATGGAAGCAGCTAAGCCCTAACAAACTGGAAAAAGGTGATAAAGCTGCTTTAGCTTGGATCAAGAAGAATAAAAATCGCCTACCTGTCAGCGGTAATCAACTGGCCGAAGCTTTTGCCTGGGAAGCAAGTCAACATCTATCAGAGCAAGGGGTAATCGGCCTATTGCTGCCCGCAGGTACGCTGTTTAAGACCGCCAAGAAATTCAGACAAGAATTTTTCAGCATGATGAACATTTGGTGCGTGGTGAATTTTGCCAATCTACGACACCTTTTATTTCAAGGAGCTAAGAACCCCGCTGCAGCTTTCTTCTACTCCTATTTTCAAGAAGATAGCAGTTCACTCTCACGCATTATCACATATGCGCCGTTTGCAATAAACCAATTGAAGCGATACGAAACAAATAGAAAAAAACGTGAGATGCTGTGGACGGTTATTATAAATGCGAATGAAATAAAAGAGATACATCCGTCTGAAGCGGCTACGGGCAGCAGCATGCCATGGAAGCTTTCCATGTGGGGTTCACCGCGAGACCGGTTCCTTTTGAATTCTTTGGCCAAGCGCTTTCCTTCTCTTTTGAAATATAAAAAGATGCATGGATTGAAAATTCATCCTGGGCTTGAACTTCGCAACAAAAAAGCAGATGAACCGGTAGAATACCTTCAGGAAGTAGAAGGGAAAAAAGAACTCGACATCACCGTTCTTAGCGGAATCGATGAAATTTTTGCTATCCCCGAACAAGCCTTAAAGCGTATAGATTCGGATCGCGCCTGGGTGCGTAAAGGCAGAGGGAAAATTCCACTCCAAATCTGTTATCCGCCCCACATCATCGTTCATGCGGCCAGAAAGTTTGCCGTATTTTCAAATGAGTTTGTTGTGGTTCCTCCCAGGCAGATCGGCATCGCCGGAAAGACTTCGCAAGTAAACCTTTTAAAAGCACTGGCGCTTTACCTGAACTCGGACTTCGCCGTTTACCAACAGTTTTTATCTTCAACCTTCTGGGGAATCGAAAGAGACCGACCGAACAAAACCGATTTAGAAAAGCTTCCAATCCCAATCGATGATCTGTCAGCCGAAGAACTTTTTGATTGGGCCTCTCTCTATGATGAATTGGCCGAAGCATCTTTGAAATCTTTTTCAGATTCTAAAGATCCTATATTTGATGGTTCCCAAAAACCACAGGATACTTCACGCTTAAAGCAACGGTTAAACGAATTCGTTTATGCGTTGCTCGGAATTAATAGGTCCGAAAGGTGGGTTATTGAAGATTTGTTGTCTGTTCGGAAGGAACTGAATGAAGGCAGGCTTGCAAAAGAGGCGCTCAATCCTGCAAATAAAGACGATATCCATAAATATACCAGTGTGTTAAAGGCGGAACTCGATAATTTTTTAGACGCCGATATAAAAAGCCAGCACCAAGTGATGGTGTTTTATAACAATGAATTAGCCATAATAAAAGTCGAACACCCTTATAATCCTCCCGCCGGACCGGCAACTATTATTGAGGTCGAAGATCAAAAAACCAAGACAGAATTTGACAAGCTGAAATCAAATCTTTTAACCAACCAGGGCCAATGGATTTATTTTAATCACAACCTCAAGATTTTTAAAGGGCGCACAACATATTTAGTAAAACCACGCCAGCGGTTATGCTGGTTAAAAAGTCAAGCCTTGCTGGATGCGGACGAATTTATTGCTGAAAAACTCACCTTGAGCGGAGCCAGTGGCTGATGGTTGCCGATAAAGATATACAAAAACAAGCCACTAAAGACGATGACAGGGAAGATTACCGTCGAGTCTTTCGAAAACAGGTATTTCAACTGCTAAAGTGGGGATATGACCGGCTTAACGCTTCAGAGTACCAAACTGCGGAAGAAGAAGATATTACCGGCGAACTTGCAAAAGAAATTAACGCCGTACTCCAGGATCGTACTTATCCTGAATGGGTATGGCGCTTTTACGTACATGAAGAGTACCGTATTAATATAGAAGGACGTAAAGGGAAGCGGCGTAATCGGTTGGACATTATCGGTATACGAATCCAGTGTGGCCCCCGTCCCCGCTTCCCTTTCGAAGCCAAGCGTCTTTCTGCGGGTACGCATTCGATTGGCAACTACCTCGGATCGAACGGCCTGGGTCAGTTTTTAGCAGGTGATTACGGGCAGGATGTTAGTGAAGGAGGAATGCTGGGGTATGTTCAGTCCCATACCCCTGATTACTGGGCTCAGAAAGCAAATGAAAAATTCAATAATGCTCCCCAAGACTACCAGATATACAAAAATGGTTGTTGGATAAATGAAAAAATTTTTGAAGAATTAGCCCTCTGTTACCGTTCCATTCATCACCGTTTGTTAGGAAAAAGCCCAATAACAATCTATCATTTTTTTCTTGTTTTTATTTAGCGTTGTCTCACACCTTTCATATGTGTTGTCCCATCATAAATAATATTTATAAAAGAATAAAAACTCTTATTAACATGCCTTCTATGATGGACATAAATGCAAAATAAAAGCTACAGAAATACTTGTGAATGGGGATGTTCGGAAAAAAACTCCGCTCTATCTTTTATTCGCTGCCAAATTTCAGACAAATCGGCTTTTATAGCCTGTTCCGGGCATTGTTTCATGCAACTGAAACAAAAAATACAATTATGGCCAAACTCGGGATACGGTGTCAACGCAATGGCGTCCACAGGGCATACTTCTTGGCAAATTTGGCATTGGGTACACAACATGGTATCGATTTCACGCCTCGGCATCTGGGCTTTGGCGGCGTCTAGGCTGATTTTTTCCATCTCTAACTGATTTTCCTTGGTTTGATAGCCCAGGTCAGAGAGTTTTATCCCTTTGGGAATGTCACTGTGAAGTTTATGATGGATATGATTTACCAGGTCCTCAACCATTCGATCATCACCAGAATCCGGATGCCCTTTCCCTAAAGGATGTTCAAGCTGCCACATCAAGGAATGAACAGCCAGTATCTTGGCTGCGCCCAGAACCGTAATTCCTTTGTTTAATAAAGCTTTTCCCATTTCAAACAAAGAGATTCCGCTGCAAGCACCTCCCCAGGTAACAAAAGGAACAGCAAATGTTCCGGTATTCTCCTTTAGGCTGGCAATACATTCCATGACTAGTGGAACGGCATGGGAAACATAAACCGGAGAACCGATAAAAAGGCAGCTATTGTCTTTTGATTCTTCAATCTGCTGCGAAATTTGCGTGGCGCCGTCTCTGCATTCACCCAGATCCAACATCCATACATCAGTACCCAGTGCTCGAAACTGTTTTTCAATAACCCTGGCCACATGTCGGGTGGACCCTGCCGGCGAAAAATACACAATAAACACTTTTTTCTTTAAAGCTTCCACTTGTCGAATATTTCCATAAACTACGCCGAGGGCTTGATGACGTCTAGTGTAAGTCTGGTGTTAACGATGTCGGTGGAGGCTTTCTCCACGGGCCCGACACTTCCTGGGCTCACCCGGGTACTGTCCAATCCTGCAGTGGTTTTAAAATGGGTTACGATGACTTCAGCGCGCCGCCGGGCAAGATCTAACAGGTCGGTGTCCGTGAGTGGCTCAAGTGTCACCAACTCCTTGAACATTGCCTTGTAAAAAGCGGTATCCGGACTTTCCTTACCGAAAAATGCCAGTGCGGGATTCACCCGTTTGGCCTTCTTTCCGGTTACTTTTTCGTATTGGGTTTTAAAATGGTCTACGGCGTCGTCACCCCCCCGCATCTCAAGCAGCTTTTCCAGAGCTTGCTGAGTCTTGGCATTTTCGAACACAATGGGCCCAAATTCCTCGTCAGGAGCAAGTGTCACGTCCATCTGCCCGGCGAGGGCACGCTTGACCCGCTGTGTCCGCAATGCCTCACCATCGAGTCCGGGATCAAAACGGCCCTGCACCACAAGCTTCAGCCGGGGTCGCTTCTTCAAAGCTTCAACCACGGTTTTAAGTTTTTTAAGCTCCGGAGGCAAAAGGCGGTCGCTTCCGGGAGAGAAAGAAATGACGTCCATCTGCTCGTCTTTACCGCCCAAGAGACCGCCCAGCGCTCGAAATGGTGCAGTCACGGTTTTGGTAATCAGATTGATGAGCGCCTGCCGAATCACATGCCCGTATTTGAATTCGGGGTTGTCCAGATTGCCCTTTACGGGCACGGCCACATCGATCTTACCCTGAGCGTCGGTAAGGAGCGCAATTGCCAGATCAAGGGGCAGGTGAACCGCATTTGGCGCCTCCACCCGCTCTCCGAGCGTGAACTGTTCCAGCACCACTTGATTATCTCCGAGAAGTTCACTGTCCTGGATTTTGTATTCCAGGTTGAGACGAAGTGTTCCGGATGCGATTCTGCGCCCGGCAAACGTGGCACTGTAGGAACTGAAGGGCTTCATTTTCACGTTACGGAAAGACACGGTGATGTCCGTATAAGTTTTGGGCATGAACGGACTCAACCTGCCCTGCACGGTTGCGATTCCGTATTCGTCGACGGTGCCATTGAAGGCAACCGAAGCCCGACTCGCCGGGTCGGAAGAAATGCCCGTAACCCCCCCGTTAAACTCGGTTATCCGTGTGTCGAACGGCAGCACCAGGCTAAGATCGGCGAAATCAACACCCCCTTTCTCCACGCGAACCCGATCAATGTTCACCGGAAAAAAGGCCCGATTTGTGCTCGGCGCCGCATCCGGCGCCGGTGTCGGATGTGATGTTTCCTCGACGTCGACCACTTCCGGGCGCTTTATTGCCTTGGCCAGATTTGTGCTGCGATCCTTGAAGATCACAATTTTGGCGCCGGGCTCCAGCACCCTCACTTTCTGAATCTTCAGACCATGGGGCGACAATCCAAACGTCAGTCCGGTGGCGGACATACTTTTGCACTCAAGAAACCGTTCACCGGTGTCAGTTTCGTTCAGCCTGAAGCTGTCCAGGCTGACGGAGCCGCCGGCTTGCACCTGCGGCCCGGTTTTACCGGATCGATATTTCATACGGCCCGACACGGTGAGATTGCCGGATTCGAGTGTGAGCCTTGCGAATCCGGCCAGAGCCGGATGCAACGGTTTGAGGTTTATCTCCTTAATGCTCGCCTGTGCTTCGGCATGATCTCCGGTCTGGCTGACCTGCCCGCTGAAACTTGCACTTCCACCTTGTGCGACATTGAACCGGGCGTCAAAATCAATGGGCGTTTTGCCGTCATTGGTAAGATGGCTCAGCGATAGGTGGATATCTTTCAGGTCGTAAGCTACGGCAGGATCAAAGCTACGGTCCCGGAGTTCCGCGTTGAACCCGTTCAACTCAACTGCATCAAGCCTGAACGACCAGGGCTTGGCCTCGGATCGAGCCTTCTCACCGGTCTCGACAATCTCGCGCATCACCTTGCCCCGGTCGGCGGGAGCCAGCATCTCAGCAAGCTGGAGCCGGCCGTCTTTGCCGCGCACCACAGATATTCCTCCGCCGGCAGCCCCCACCCGTGCGAGTTTTACGGAACGAGTGCCGATATCGATGCAGCCGTGATCCAGCGACAGGGCGTCCACCGCCACAAGGGGAATGGTGTTACCGGTCTCGGAAAACGCGATGCGGTTTATTTTTACCTTTAAATCATCCACAGTGACATTTGCAGGCCCTGCACCAACTTCTGCCGACGCGTTCAACAGAATATTCACCCCGTCCACAGCCAGGGTCAAGGGAGTGGCACGACTGAGGTCCGTATAATCCAACCCAACGTTCTCCACATTCACCGCATCTGCTTTCAGCCGCCACGGCCGGCCGGCGGATCCGGCGACATCGGCAACGGGCCCGGCCACCTCTTCGGGTTCCCGGCGTACCGAAAGCTTCTGCCAGTTAAACATCCCCTTCTCATCAACCCCTGCCGCGATTCTGCCGTCACGCACGGTGATGTTCGGAACCATAATCTCCCGTGCTTGAAGGTCAAAGCCCATGCCCGCGACTTCAATCGTATCCAGAGCAAGCATGGGGGCTTGTTTACCTTTTTCCGTGAGCACAAGACCCTTTAGTGCCAGCATTGAATCCTTCAATGTCAAGACGGCGTCTTGCTCTCGATAATCGAATCGATACCGGCTGCTGAAGTCTATCTCTCCCGCCGGCTCGACAAGGTTGAACTCATCCTGTGCAAATTTCCACGCCGTGGCCAGCTTAAAGCCGGACACGCTCAACCGGCCCAGGGAAAAAACAGGGTGCAAAGATATTTCGCCGCTCCAGCTGACCGTGCCGCCGCCGGGAAGGTTGGCACTGATGGTGTATGGGCCTTTTCGATCCGGGAGTGTAGATATCCGTTTGAACTCGATATTGAGAGGCGCAAAGGTCTCGGTGGCAGGAGTAGGATCCGAACGATCGCTGAAGGTGAAGCTGCCGTCGATGAGTTCAATGTGATGCACCAGCAGCCTGGGCGGGCGGCCGTCTTCGCCGGGAGAATCCTTGGACTTGGGCAGGCTGTCGGAAAGCGCCGAAAGATTGAGACGGCCGTCCTGGCGGATCTCAACGTGCAGCGACGGTTCTTCGATGCGGATGTCAGCAAACGTCCACGCCCATCGAAAGAGACTCGAGAGTTCGAAGTCTACGAACATGCGTTCGAAGCCCATAATGGGGCTGTCGTCCGCTTCTTTGAGCACAAACCCCTGAGCATCAAAAGTAAACAGGAAGGGGTTGACGCGAACCTCGACGATTGATGCGTTGCGCTTGAGTTTTTCTGCGGCAAACTTGCTCACATAGCGTTTACATAGCCGGGGGGCCAGCAAAAAGCCGAGCAGGGCATACAGCAAGACTGCTCCGACCCCTGCCAGCATCCATCGGTTGAGGAGCAACCGTCGCCAATGTTTGGCACCCATATTAGAACCACCGGTATTTTTAGTTGTATCAATTATGGTTTTCTGCTCCCAAGTTTTTTTCAGGCCCTGTTCGACCTGCGGGGTCTGTCAGGAGAGCATTACCAATTTGTTAAAATGGTTTTCACACATTACCTTATTCATTTTTTGAGCGAAAGCCTTGCAATCAGGTATTCCATAACCGCTTGGGCCCGCTGTTGAGACAAGTGCTCGTTAACTTCGGTCGAACCCCTACTGTCCGTGTGCCCTTCAACCACAACCTGAGGTTCGCCGAAGATCCTGATGGCCCGTTGGACTTTACTCAGCAGAGTATAAGTTCCCGGCATAAGGATGCTCCGACCCATCGGAAACTTAATGGCTTTTAAACGAATCACCAACTGGTTTTCCTGTTTGTAAACTTCGGCCTCGTCACTGTCAAAAAATGTCTGAACTTCATTGTATCTTTGACTGAACTGTTTTTCGGCTTCCAGACGATCTTTTTCGGCCTGCCCCCTGCGAGTCTGCTTGTCGAGCAGGGTGAACGCGTTCGATTTCGGTGCAGCATCGCCACTCCAATGCCGATCCCCATATATGGTCCGTTGGATAGTCTTGAAAAACCCTTTTTAAATTGCTTCCCAATCGCATTTTATCGCGATTCGCTTTTTAAGATTTTGAATCTCTTGCAATAGTTCTTGTTCCCGCCGATGCATGCGCTGTTCCATTTCATTGAGCTGTTGCTGAAGTGTGTCTATCTGTTTTCGCATTCTGAGGATACAATCCACCGCCATCAGGTCAAGGCCCAAGTCTTGGTGCAGGTGCCGGATTCTAATCAGCCTTCGAATCGCTTCATGGCCATAGCCCTTGTTGCCTTGAGCCATCGTCGTATGAACCAGGTTTTCACGTTCACATTCGCAAATAAATTCTGTTGTAACCCGCGCCAAATTGGCGGTTTCAGTTAAGGAATAAACTACTTCGCGAGTATCGCAACGGATCTCAATCCGCTTTTCCGACATGACCGTTTCTCCCTGTAAAATTTGTTCGCTTAATGCATATTTCTCCACTGTTCAACAAGACCCTTTTCCTGTTTGCTTAGGTGTTTCGGTAAAACCGCTTCCACGGTTACATACAAATCACCGCGCTGCTCCGGATTCTTCAAATTAGGCATGCCCAGTCCTTTTAACCGGAATATACGCCCATTGGGGGTCTCTGCGGGAATGTCCAGCCGCACGGGTCTGTCGATACTTGATATGGTCACATGTCCTCCAAGCAGCAACGTAAACAGATCCACCGGCACGCTCAGTTTAAGGTCATCTTCATCACACTGAAAACGATCATGGGGCATTACTTTGATTTTTAAATATAAATCGCCCGGCTCACCGCCGCCGGTTCCCGGTTCCCCTTTTCCTTTGAGACGGACCCGGGAACCGGTCTTCACACCTCTCGGAATTTTAGCCTCGACTTTACGGCCGTTTTCCCATTGTAACATCCGAGTGGTACCGTGAAACGCCTCTTCCAGCGTGATTTGAATGGCGTGCTCGCTGTCACGGCCATGGCGCGGTCGAGCGTGATAGTAAAATTCCCGGTCACCAGGACCGCCGCCGGTTCCTCTCCCCCCGGCTTGGCCAAATAAAGTTTCAAAAAAATCGGAATAGCCGCCCCCGCCGCCAAACAATTCCTCAAACTCCTCCGGCGTAACCGTGCGATACGTATATGAGCTGCCCGGTTGAGACTGCCACTGCCCCCAGTTAAAGTCCTCGGGTTTACCGCCGCTTTGTTCGTATTGCTGCCACTTGGATCCAAATTGGTCGTATTTCTTACGCTTCTCGGGATCGGACAGGACTTCATGGGCTTCGTTTATTTCACGGAACTTTTCTTCGGCCGCCTTGTCTTCCGGATTAACGTCCGGATGGTACTTCCGGGCCAGCTTTCGGTAGGCTTTTTTAATATCCTCTTTACTTGCACTCTTATTGAGACCCAATATCTGGTAGTAATCTTTGTACTCCATTTTTGTTTCCCGTTTCTCTCCCGGCGTCACCGCTTTCGTAAGTTAAGTAATTATCGGATACGATAATATTATTGCATTCCAAACCAGCACCATACTCTCATAAAAAGCCGAAAAATCCAACCGTATTGTTTCTATACATTATATATTATCGCCTAATTTGCTCAAAATTGAAAATTAAACTTCTATTGGTCAAGCAAAAAGGCCGGTTATGCATGTACCCTAATCTGTTTTCGGCAGCATGCGGCGGGTGACCAGGGGCGAAAGCACATACAGGAACATATAGATTAGAGCGGCATATCCCAGATAAGGGGTAAATATGAGGATAACCAGCAGCAGCAGATTCAAACGACCAAACCAGGAATGTCTGTCTATAAAGCGTCCGAGATGGAGGTAGCGTATGGGATACAGGTTCATCATGATCGCTGAAAAAATCATCAAACCAAAACAGAGAATCCCCCAGTAACGAGCCCATTCCGAGGCATCCCCGACGGCTTGGTTGAACATGATTAACGGTGCAGCTACCAGTAACGCCGCGGCCGGGGTCGGCATTCCTTTAAAAAATCCGGGAACCGGGCTGCGGTCAATAGTGAAGTAAATCAACCGCACAATTCCCATAAGGGCATACAGCATGGCCGCCGGCCCCGCCGGTAGTTGACGGAGCACGGGGTCCGAAACATCGGTAAGCAACAAATAAAAAATCCAGGCCGGAACAATGCAAAAGCTAACACCGTCTGCAATGTCATCCAGAATACCTCCAAAGCTGATGTGATGAGCGCGATCCTGTATGTGAATAGGTTCCGTCAGCCCCAGTTTTCGGGCCAGAGCCCCGTCGAGTTTGTCAAAAATTGCAGCGCCGATCAGAAAAAGGTACGCTTCACGAACGCGATTCTGGTAAGCAAAAAGCACGGCCAGTAATCCCATCAGGGCATTCATGATGGTCAATGAGTTGGGGAAAAAGGACAAAATGCTTAGCCGCAGACGTTCATCCTCATCACAGATCTCGTTCAGGCAGTAGGTTCCATATTTCCGGCAGTTTGCAGCGATTGATCCAAAATTAATAATTAAAAATATTATCTCGATTAAAAATAAAACGCGCAAAGGAAGATTGCCCAGCCAGGAAATCCAGATATAAATCAAAGACGTCGGTCCCCCCGGAACATAAAAAGCGTGTGCATACAAGAGGGTTCCGACCGGCGCGGCCACAATTGTTCTTAGCCGTGTAAATTCTCTTAATTCCGGTTCCGGTCCGGTTCGCATAGCGAAAAAACGCATGAAATGAGCAAAATTGTCTCGAATCAGGACGGTTACGCACAAAATCAATACAAAAATGCCATGAAGCAATTCGGCCTTGGCACCTGTAGGCGAGGTAAAAAGAATACGCCACATAATGCCCACAGCCACCAGCGGGAAAATGATCGAATACACAATTTTATCCATGACACGGTCGGTGAGATGGGCAATTGTGGAGTAGAGATCGAACCGGGTTGCAAGCCAACCGTCGATCATATCAAAACTCATGGAAATAAAAAGCAGCGTCACCCCCAAAGTGTAAAGCCTCGGGTCACGGGTCCACATGACCGCAATTCCGCAAAGCATGCCGCCAAAAACGAGCGGAGGCCTTCCATAAACCAGTAGTGCTGAAAATTTTCTCTTAAAATTGAGCTTTGACGCCATACCTTCTTTTCCCGGATTATTTAGCCAACACTGATGTTTTTCAGGACAACATAACGTTATGCCACCACTTCTAAACCGCTCACCCCTGCTGAAATTTTGTTTATTCGTATCTTAGTGGAAATTTCATCCTCAAGCCGCTTGACATGGGAAATGATACCCACCATTTTACCGTTTGTTTTCAGATTCTTAAGCGTAGAAAGCACATTGTATAAGGTCTCATCATCCAGATAGCCGAAGCCCTCGTCAATAAAAAGAGATTCTATTTTTCGGCCATTGCTGGCAATATCCGAAAGGCCCAAGGCCATTGCAAGGCTGACCACAAAACTCTCGCCGCCGGACAGTGTGTTTA
This sequence comes from uncultured Desulfobacteraceae bacterium, assembly GCA_964539365.1. Taxonomy (GTDB): domain Bacteria; phylum Desulfobacterota; class Desulfobacteria; order Desulfobacterales; family UBA11574; genus S5133MH16. Next base: position 12,706 of record CAZIIV010000061.1, read on the forward strand.
TGGGTCTGCGTGCTCGTTGATGAAAAAGGTCTTCGATTTCCAAAGTCAGACCCTGTTTTTCGTGACATCTCAAATAATACCGGCCACTGAGTTCTTCGAGTCGCGGGTTGGTGTGTTCGAGCAAACGCTCCAGCATAAGTTCTTGAGCCCGCTTTTTGATATCACCCTCTCCGGCCGATTCAAAAAACTCTTTTTCTTCATGCATCCGGTTGCATATTTTTTCCTGTTCTTCCATTTCCTGAATTTTTTGTTCATATTTTATTTCCAGGGCTTTCTGGTAGCTCAGACGATCTAAGCCGGCGGAGAGCGCTTCTTCCAGCTCATCCTTTCGCTTACGCGCATCCCGAACCTGCAGGGTTAGATCTTCCGGAGATTCCACAACCGTTTCCTTTTCTGCATATTCTTTTAATTCTTCCCGGACTGCATTTAAACTTGCAGTACACTCGGCAAGTTCGCGATCTATGGTTTCCTGTCTATCTTTGATGGCCTGCTGTTCTTCAAGGCTTAAAAGACTGCTTTGAACCTCCTCCAGGTCGGTAAATCCTGAAGCAACAACCTGGGACGAAAGACTTTGTTCAAGATCTTCACATTCTTTATGTATGTCCTGATATTTTTTCTCCGTGGTCTGTTTTAACCGCTGTTTTTCCGAAACGGTGTCTTCAAGTTCTCGGGCGTGTTGCCGAATGGCTTCTATTTCTTCTTTCCTTTCTAGTAATTCTACTTCGGTTTTACGCTTTTCCTGAACCGGGTCACCAGTTCCAAAACTCATCTCTCGTTTGTTTTGCAGCGCGAGTAATGCCTCCTGCTCGGTTTTAATCCGGCCTTCCAAATTATCCGTTTCCGTTTTTAACCGGTCGAGTTCTTGTGACAATACCTCGGTTTTGTTTTTCAATAGGATTGCCTCTTTCTTCAATTCGTTTTCAGCCTTCTGATGATCGAGGAAGTCACCCCTTCTTGTTTCCAATCGTTGTTTTAATTCATTTTCTGCTCCCGGACCGGGAATCTTTTCTTTGAATATTTCAAGGTCCTGTTCAAGCTCCCGTATCCGTCCCGCTTCCTTTTGTTTGGCATTCTGAGCCTCTTGTTCCAGTGAGAATAAACTGTCTCGGTATATATTTAAATCATTTTGAAGTTGATCCGAAAGGCTTTGCCTCTCAACTAATATATCTGATTTTTTTTGCATGGCGCGATCAAATTTTTCTGCCTTCTTAAAATGTTTTCGAGCCTTTTTGATTTTGGCCGCTTGTGTTCGCATATCCTTTTTCAGTGACCGAATGAATTTCTGAACCGAACGCGGATCCCCGATCGTGCATTCGGCGCCCGTTGCTTGACACAACAGGTCCCATTTTTTCCGCATTTCCACTAAAGGTTCGTACTGGTTCTTAAGTCCGGCCATCCGGTCTGAAAGGGCTTTCATTTGATCTTTAATTTTCTTTAGGTTATTCTCCTGATTTTGAAGAGCCTCTGCCGGATCTTTTCCAAACGGCGGTCCGGTGGTCACATAAGGATGATCCAGGGACCCACAAAGAGGACACGGTTCTTTTTCTTTAAGCTGATTTCTGCAGGATGCGAATTTAGCCGTATTTTTTATGGCAGAAAGGATGTTGTTTTCAGATTCAAATATTTTCCGCAAATCTTCGAGTTCTTGCTCAGCTTGTGTTAATGCCTTTTCCAAAACTTCTTCGTTCCCTGAATCCTGCTTGGCATATGCTTTGGAAATCTTGAGCATGGATTGATAGTTCACCAATCGATTTTTCTGTTCGGTATACATGTCCTCAGATTTTTCCGGGGAAACGTCGCCCATAAGAACAGCAGCCATTTTTTTCTGTTCGTCTTTTCGGGCTTTGATTTTGTCGGCTTTTTCCCGAAGCTTTTCCATCTTGCGCGTGGTTTTCATCAGCAAAGCAGACGCTTTTTTTTGGGCCTTCACCGCCGACTTATGTTGAGCGGCGTGCTCTGACACACTGTGACGGATCGAGCGCAGGCGTTCCAGGGAGTCTCCGATCATGGGAATCCGCTTGACCGGTTCTTCATATCCGGCATGTTCTTTGAGCCAGGTTTCCGTCGTCTTTTGAATCACTTTATTTTCCGTGATCTTCCGCTCAGTGGCCAGCAGATCCTGCTGAATCTTGTGGTATTCTTCTTGAACGGATGCCTTACGCTCAAGCAACCTTCCAAGCGTATTGTTTGCCGCCTCAATCTGACTGTCAATTTCTATGGTTTTATCAATCAACCCCTGCCGTTCGGACCATGTTTTTTGAACTTGCTCCAGCCCGTTGGCATGAATCTCTTGACTTTCCGTCAACACCCTCAGTCGATCTTCCAGGTCCTTGACTTCTTTTTCAAACTCTTTTAGTGCATCCAAATTCTTGGATGCCTCGGTTTTTCGGCTGCCGAGCCGTTCAAGGTCTGCCTCAAATCCTGGCGCATCCATGGCCTTGTTTAGCCGCTCAAGGTCTGCTTTGATCTGTTCTTTGCGGTTTTGAGCCTCGGCAAGAGCAATTTGATTTTCGTGATTCTTCTTTTGTAATTGATTATGTCGCTTAAGCTGTTTTTCGCTTTCGCTTAATTTAAAAAATAAAGCTTCGGCCTCCTGAAAATCATCTTCCAGTTGATCAACCGCTTCCTTAAGGCTCTCGATCACTGATGTGTTCATAGGAGGAAAATCTTGTATTTCTTCTTTGAGGGCTTCGAGTTTTTCATCTTCTTTCTCGGTTTTTTCAAAGACAGCTTTTATAGACTCGGAATATATTCCTTTGCCGACAATTTTTTCTAAAATTTCCACTCGTTCGGAATCCAGAGCCTTTAAAAGAGTGGCAAACTCTCCTTGAGGCAACATCACGGATCGGGAAAAGCGCTTAAAATCCAAACCGGTCAGTTCGGTGATACGGGTGCGAACCGCCACGATGTTATCTTCAAGACTTTGTTCCGTATCGGTCAATTCAACAAGTGTCATCTCCGGCGCATTGGGTTTGCCATCGCTTAAACGCAAAGACCAGGTGGAGCGAAACACATGGCTGTTCACCGAAAATGTAACCTCGGAATAGCAGTCCGAGGTTTGCTTGCTCATAATCTGTTCCGGTAAATTTTTAAGACGGGCCGTTTCACCGTAAAGTCCTAACGAAACGGCATCAAAAATAGTGGTCTTGCCGGACCCGTTGGGGCCGGTAATGGCAAATAGACCTGCTTCTCGGAGTGGAGGACGGTTAAAATGGAGCTCCCATTCCCCCTTCAATGCATTTATATTTTTAAACCGAATGGTTAGGATTTTCATTGTCCTCACCTACCGTGTTGTCATGAATATTAATAATTGACGGTCTCGTAAAAAGTCGTCACTCCGGTAGATCCCGGATCGAGTCCGGGAGGAGTCCAGATGCT
>CAZIIV010000062.1:0-15832 GCA_964539365.1 uncultured Desulfobacteraceae bacterium
GGAGTGCAAGCTTATTGATACGGTTGAACTGCCCACAAATTATTTTTTCATTGCTGAAATTATTGGATCATATACCAATGAAAAATATCTGACTGACGGTAAACCGGATATCAAAAAAATGAACCCGTTGCTTTTAACCATGCCGGACAACAGTTACTGGAAGGTAGGTGATTATGTTGGAAAGGCATGGAGTATCGGAAAGAAACTAAAGGAAAATAATGATTAAAAAGATTATAACATGTGGTCAAACAGAAGCGGATCGGGCAGCATTGGATATTGCAATAAAACTGCGTATTCCTCATGGTGGATGCACACCAAAGGGCCAAATTACCAAGACAGACAAACTGCCTGAAAAATATATGCTTAAAGAAATGCCTACGGACAATTATTCTGAATGTATAAAACAGAACGTAATCGATTCAGTGGGAACCCTTATAATATCATATGGTTCACTTTCTGGGGATTTAGATTATGCCAGAAAGATGGCATTAAGACATAAACGTCATAAATCTTCATTTTATAAATAAAAGGATTCCGTTGTGTTAAGTCGAACCAAAGAAGACTGAAAAACTATAATATCGAGGTTGATAAAGACTCTGAAAGAAACTGAACCTGATGAAAGAAAAAGGCAAAAAACTACTGCGTACTGCACTGAATGATCAAAATGCCGATTTTCGTGCCGGTCAGTGGGAATGTATTGAGGCCCTGCTTCGTAAACGGCGCATGCTGGTGGTGCAACGGACCGGCTGGGGCAAAAGCATGGTCTATTTTCTGGCTACCCGTATGCTGCGCGATGCCGGAGAAGGAATTACCCTTTTGATATCACCGTTGCTGGCACTGATGCGCAACCAGATTCAGGCGGCAGAGCGTATTGGTATCCGAGCCGAGACCATCAACTCCACAAACCCGGATGACTGGGCGGCTGTTCAGGAAAAGCTCCTCAATGACGAGGTGGACGTTTTGCTGATTTCACCAGAGCGGCTTGCAAACACTGGTTTTCGGGACAACGTTCTGGTGCCGGTGGCAGAACGTGTGGGGCTGTTCGTGGTGGATGAGGCCCACTGCATTTCGGACTGGGGACATGATTTCCGACCCGACTACCGGCGAATCGTGCGTGTGTTGCAGGCTCTTCCACCAAACATCCCGGTGTTGGCTACCACAGCCACGGCCAGCAACCGGGTGGTGCAGGACGTGGCTGTCCAGTTAGGTGATCTGCAGGTAGAGCGCGGCCCATTGATTCGAAGCTCTCTCAGATTGCAGAACATATGGCTGCCCAGTCCGGCCGCCCGTATGGCCTGGATGGTTGAAAACATACCCAATATGCCCGGTAGCGGCATTGTTTACACCCTTACTGTCAGGGATGCCGATCGGGTTGCTCAATGGCTGCAACAAAATGATATCGAAGCCGAAGCTTATCATTCAAAAGTTGAGGGGCGCGAAGAACTGGAATCACGCCTGTTGGAAAACCGATTAAAAGCGCTGGTGGCAACGGTTGCATTGGGGATGGGGTTTGACAAGCCAGATCTGGGTTTTGTTATTCATTTTCAGCGGCCTGGCTCTGTGGTACACTATTATCAACAGGTGGGACGTGCCGGGCGCGCGCTGGACGAGGCCTATGGCATTTTGCTAAGTGGGCAGGAAGACCAAGAAATTACAGAGTATTTCATTCGCACGGCATTTCCGCCACAGGCACACATAGACGTTGTGATGGATGCCTTGAACCAGGCCGATGACGGACTTTCAGTGCCAATGATGCAAAAAGAGGTAAACCTGAGTCAAGGTGCCATCAACAAAACCCTCAAGTTTCTTGCTGTGGAAGCACCAGCACCAGTGACCAAGAACGGTCCAAGGTGGTATGCCACCCCCATAGAGTATCACATAGACCGGGAAAACATTGGTCAACTCTGCGATCTGCGAAGACGTGAACAGCAGGAAATGCTTGATTATATGCAGGAAAAAGGTTGTCTGATGCAATATCTTGCCCGGGCCCTGGATGACCCCCGCGCCGGTCTCTGTGGAAAATGCGCCGGTTGCCTTGCCCGGCCTCTCTTGCCGGAAATGGTTCGACCAGATCAGGCCAATGCGGCGGGTTTGTTTTTGAGAGGTAGCCACCTGACCGTATTTCCGAGAAAACGATGGCAAACTGGTGCCCACGTGCAGTATGGATTCCGAGGCAATATCGGTGCTGATTTGCTTGCCGAGGAAGGCCGGGCACTGTCTTTGTGGGCGGATGCCGGTTGGGGGCAAATGGTCCGCAAAGGAAAATATGAAGATGGCTCTTTCAGCGACGATTTGATACAAGGGTGTTTGCAGATGATTGAAATATGGCAACCGGATCCTCAGCCCACCTGGCTCACCTGTGTGCCGTCGTTGAACCATCCGGAACTTGTTCCGCAGTTTGCCCGGCGCCTGGCAGAACGATTGGAGGTTCCGTTTGTACGGGCTGTGCAGAAAATAAAAGATAACAAGCAGCAAAAATATATGAACAATAGTTTTCAACAGGCCAGTAACCTGGATGGCGTTTTTTTTGTTGATAGAGACACGGTCCCTGAGGGGCCGGCTTTTTTAATTGACGATATGGTGGATTCACGTTGGACCTTCACCGTAATAGCGGCCTTGTTGAGGCAGGCCGGCTGCCCGGCAGTATTTCCCCTGGCGCTGGCAATGAATTCGCCTTCGGGCGCCTGATGGATATGAATATGCACACAAAAGACCTGACAAATGATGCAAAAACAATTTTGCTCCTATGCGGCCGTTTCGGAAAAAACGATGCTGCAAAGCCTTTCAGCCTGAGAGAATATAACCGCTTAACTGACTGGATGCTGGACAAAAAAATTAGGCCCGCGGACCTTCTGGCTGCGGGGGAATCACAGCTTCTGGAAACATTGCCCCGTGAAATTGATGCCGATCGAGTCAAACGGCTGCTCGGACGAGGCGCGGCAATGGCACTGGCCATTGATAAGTGGACCAGCAGCGGTGTCTGGGTCATCTGTCGCAGTGATGAGGATTATCCTGTGCGGATTAAGCAGCATCTAAAAAAACAGGCTCCGGCGATACTCTATGGTGTCGGGCACGCTGGTTCGCTTCAAAGAGGTGGACTTGCTGTTGTGGGACCAAGAAATGTTGACAATACAGGCGAACAGTTCACGCGTCTGGCTGTTGCAGCATGCTCTAAACAGGGCATTTCGATCGTATCAGGCGGCGCGCGGGGAGTGGATCAGGTTGCAATGCTGGAAGGCCTGCATGCCGGTGGAACAGTTGTTGGGGTTTTAGCTGACAGCCTTTTAAAGTCGGCTGTCGCGAAAAAATACCGTGACGGAATCCGTGAACAGCGACTGGTGCTTGTGTCCGCTTTTTCACCTGATGCGAGTTTTAATGTCGGCAATGCCATGGGGCGTAACAAACATATCTATGCCTTAGCAGATTTCGGCCTGATCATAAGTGCTGAGATGGGAAAAGGTGGAACCTGGGCCGGTGCGACTGAGGAATTAAAACGACCAGATCCTCGCCCTGTATTCGTAAGAGATGAACCAACGGCTCCGGAAGGCAACCGTGCGCTTATAAAGCTGGGAGCACAGCCTTACCCCAAACCGCCGTGGGGAGACGATCTGGCGGCGAAACTTTCGAAAAAAATTAATAAAAAACGACCTTCGACCGGAGAGCAGCTTTCCATGTTTTCACAAATGCCGCTGAGCCCGCTTGCCCCAGTTTCAGTAAAAGAAAAGAGGGTCGACTATCCCGAAGACCAGACCGGGGTGAATGGGAAAACGACAGAAGATGACCAGCTATCGGAAGACGTTCCCGAAAGTGTCTTTGATGCGGTGCTGCCGGTGCTTCTTAATGCGCTTGATGATTGGCAATACCCCAAGGCTCTGGCTGAAAAAATAGAGGTTCGCAAGCCACAGTTGGACGATTGGCTGAAACGGGCTGTGGATGAGGGCTGGATCAAGAAAAAAAACCGGCCTGTTCAATATAGGCGTTTGAAATGAAAATACAGGAATACATCAAGGCACATCTGAAAACCCGTCTGGACAAACATAAATCTCTTGGACCTGTGGCCAAACCTTGATCATTGATTAAAATGAAGATGATAGAGGAGAACACCAAGGTCGAGGACACGGATGAAATATTCACATTGAAAACTTTAGGTGTGTAAAATTATATTAAACCAATATCAAAAGGGACTTTTATTATGACAGGGTCCATACCTTCTTGGCATACCGAGATATACTTCATATACTCGTTACACTGTATTTATACCATTACTCATAACGCTAAATAGTCAAAGATCCTGAAAGGATAGAGCACGTTAATTTGCATCCACGTTTATCCCTTCCCTGTGAAATGCAGCTGCAAGCTGTTGAAAGGGCCTAACCATCCCACCAGCCAGAAGCATGAGCACTGCATCGATCACCATCTACCTCATTGTGGATAAAGACGGTAACCTTTGCTTTATGGCAAAGGATGTGTGTGATTGTCTGGGGATAATTAATGTTGAAGTTGCCCTAAGTCGCTTAGATGATGATGAAAAAAATTCCATCTGTTTACATGTACACAGTTACCAAACTTTCACTTGTAGGGGTATAGTTCGGTATGGATAAAAAATTTTATTTCTATAAATGGCCCTGTACAGGTCTTTTATTGGAAGGAAACCCAAAAGGGGATCGATCTGGCAAGGTGTCAAAACGATTCTGTCCTGTCACACATAAAAAAGGGTAGCACCTTCGTACTACCCTTTTAACATTTAAAATTCAGAATTCTTAACAACAGGCAGCATGGCAGGCTGAACAAGTATCCTCAAATTCAAGTCCACAATCAAACTGAAATCCAAATCCAGAAAAATCAACCTTGATCGGTTCTGCTGCTTTCATAAAATCCTTGTCAGCAATGAATTTGAAACCGTCTATAGTGAAAACATCGTCTGTATCTCTTGGCTCATCCAGAGCCATACCAAGGGATGGCCCACCACATCCTCCAGTATTTAGAAATATTCGGATAGCTGGAACCTCTCTATCTTTTAGAAATTCAGCAAGCTTATCTGTTGCTGCTTTTGTAATTTCAAGCATAATATTCTCCTTTTATAATGAATGGTTATAACTTAATAATTTTAGAGCCTATTTGAACATAGTTACGGTTGTTAGATCTGTCAATTTTTGAGGTAGTCTCAATGTGTGGATTTACAATCTGAATTGGAATGTCTGTGGTTACTGCTCGGGGAAAGTTTATATATTTCTCACTTGGCCAAAGCGTTCATAAGGCACACCAAATGCTTTTGCCATCTCGCTACCTTCTCCTCTTCATCCATGTTATCTAAGAAGTCCGGCCTATCATCTATTTCCATTTCTCGCATCTCGGGCAAAGTTCAGTCTTTTCGTTTACCCTTCTTTTTTCGATACAGACCTCATAATCTTCACCACATCTGCATTTATACTTTGAGACCAACCTGCCTTCCCCGGTTCAATACAAAAAATGGCTTAGAAAAAATCTTCATAAACAGGCCGATTACTTAATGTTTGCGCCTGATTTATTGCATCTTCTATGTAAACTTACAATCGATGAAGATGTGCCTGTCAAAGAGAGAGCGAAACTGGCAGCTGCGATAGCCTATTTTATATCGCCAATTGATTTAGTGCCAGAAGCCATCGTCGGGATAATTGGTTATACCCTTACCAATCCCGGTTGAAAAGAACAATAGACACAGCTTTAGCCATAATGTCGTCTCCCTTGATTTTGATGTTTTTCGGATAAAAGATCGCAAAGGCAATCAATGTAGGTTTTTTTGTAAAGATAATGTTGACAATAAAATTAAAAAAATGTTGACAATAAGTTGACAAAAATATCTTTTTGTTCGGCAAAGAATTGTTGTTATGATTGGGGTCACCCATTAAAAGGGGGGGGGGTCTGCCTTTGATCCTTATTGATGAGAGGAAATGATGCGTTTGCTCAAAGTTTACATCATCAGCTTTTTAGGGTTGATGGCGCTTGCCGTAACAAACACCCAAGCGGAGCCGGACGATTTGATCGAACAAATGAAGTCCGGCGGACACATTCTGATGATCCGCCATGCCTATGCTCCCGGAACCGGCGACCCGGCCAATTTTAAAATTGGAGATTGTGCCATCCAGCGCAATCTGGGCAGTGGCGGCCGCATTCAGGCGCGATCCATCGGAGACTGGCTTCGCTCAAAAAATGAATAAATCATACACTGGTGCACCGCCTTTCTATTTTTAATGCTCTATTTGTTACCGTTTACTGTTATTAATCAGAGAGTCAGAAAGAATGAAGAACTTATTAGTATTATTAGCGTTATTATTAATTGCAGGTTGTGCTGGTCATTCAGCATCTTTTAGTGGTTCGATGGACAACCCGCCTGATTATTACACCTATGCTGGTGAGGGGTATGGTTATCCTCAGATTTGGCCTATAGGTGATGGCTTTTGAAGTAATTAATGTGGACAGCTCAATGTAAGCTCATGGACTAACATCGTTCAATTGTCGGCTGGCTCCGACCATACATTAGGTTGTGGGGCTGATCCGCTGAGGTACTGACCTGATGCCTCCGCAACTCGAGCCCAGATAGCCGTATTTATATTGCGGACGTTTGGGCTATAGTTCCAATTAATCTAATACAAAATATTACATTTATGGCATCTAATCAAACAGCCCCCAGCAAGTGTGGTTTCTATATCCTCAATCAATTTAGTTCGTCTTGACCCTCATTTTCAACTTATCATACCTGGAATCGATATGTTTTTTTGTTGTAAAGCCCTTCGGGCTTCAAGACGAGCCTTTAGTTTGGGAAATTGCTTCATGTCTGTATGGGGTAAAAACAGAGCGGCCATATAGTTATTCATGAAAGAGGGGGTTTCCGACAATTCGAAGTTAGTCATCCTTTTGGTAACTTCCACCACATCTTTACGGATGCGATTCGTCAGAGAACTCATTTTCGCGCCCATTAGAGACCCATTACCGATAAACCTCACCTTATCAGGATCTATTTCAGGCAAAAGACCAATGGTCATTGCCTTTTCCAAATCCACATAACTGCCAAACCCGCCGGCCAAAAAAATGTGATCAATGTCACCCATACCCAGCCCTACCTCTTCAAGGAGAGTCATACAACCACTGTAAATGGCACCCTTTGCGCGTATGAGATTGTCAAGATCCGGTTCTGTGAGGGTAATATCTCTATCGATCTGAGTTTCATCCTTCCATGCAAGGACATATTCAAAAATGCCATCTGTTTCGCGTAAGCGCGGCGTATCCAGATCCCTATTGAATTTTCCCCTGCTATCAATGACACCCATTTCAAACAACGTGGCCGCAATGATAATCAGTCCTGAACCACAGATCCCTTTGGGGCGAACATTATCGATGGTGAGATTCATAGGTTCCAAGGTGATAGGATCCATAGAAAAATCCTCAATGGCTCCCTTTGCGGCCCGCATTCCAAATTTAAGTCCGCCACCTTCAAATGCCGGTCCTGCGGAACAGGCTGCGCAGGCAAGCCAATCTTTGTTGCCAATCACGATTTCGGCATTGGTTCCGATATCCATAAAAAGTGTAATTTCTTCGGAGAGGTACATTCCCGATCCCATGACACCGGCTACAATGTCACCTCCCACATAGCTTGAAATCGCCGGGTATACCAGTGCGGTCACATGGTCACCCAGGTAAAGACCTAAATCAACCGCCTTTATGGGCGCAAATAATGTTGACGCCGGAACATAAGGTGAACGTCGTATATATTTTGGGTTGACCTTGAGCATGAGCTGGGTCATGGTTGTATTGCCTGCCAAAGTAATGGTGGAGATTTCATCAGGATCAATTTTCGCCCGTTTGACCATTTTTTTTATTAAGTGATTAATGTTTTCAATGACCACCTCGTGAAGCTTTTCCAGGCCGCCGGGTTTGTCCGCAAAAACAATTCGACTGATGATGTCTTCGCCGTAACTGATCTGCCCGTTATATTCACCGTACGAGGATAATGCATTGCCGGTTATTAGGTCGATTAACTGGCTGTAGACGGTTGTTGTACCGATATCCACGGCAATGGCATAGTTCCGATTCGTTGTATCTCCCGGCTGAATATTGATAATATGTGTTTTTCTTCCGGAATGAACGGGCCGGGCAAGTGTCGCCGTAACCCTGAAGTCGTCTTTTCTTAAAATCTCAGAAATTTTCCGGATGACCGGAAGCTGAACCACCAGACGATGTTCATCGTGTTTGGCTTTCAGGAAAGAGACCAGTCGGGTGACATCCGGCAGATTGTCCTGTGGCGTCGGCCTGGGAAGTTCCAGGTATTTCTTCTCAACCGGAGGCATGAAAAGACCTTTTTCCTTTAAATCCTCAAGATTCATTTCCCAGATTTGAGCTTTCCGTCTGGGAGTCTTTTGCAGGTTAAGAACACTGATATCAACTTCCGATTCTATGGGGATGCGTACGATAAGGTCACTCTGGACAAACGATATACAGGCCTGACGATAACCCTTTTGAATATCTTCTTTGCTTAATTTTTCAGTTATTCCCCCCTCAACACTTCCATCTTCGATAATCACACGGCATTTTCCGCAAACACCCTCTCCGCCGCAGGAAGCATTAATGTGGACGCTTGCTTCCATGGCGGCGCGGATCAGGTTTTCTCCATGCATAACGGTTATTTCTTTGTTGTGGGGGAGAAATTTGATTTTATGTCTGCTCATTATCGATCCCTTTATTTAAATAAAATTGTGTTCCTTGTGTTTTTCGGCAATATTGACAGCCAAATCATCCAGCGCCTTAAGATCCTTCTCTGAAGGCACTCCTTTGCAAAGGACAGGGTCTATGATTTCTACTTTGAGATTCGGTATCATTCCCGCAAGTATTTCCACAGTCTTTCCTCCCCATCCATAGGAGCCGATAATGGAAATGAATTTTGTTTTAGGACGCAGGGCGTTTGCTAAAAAAGCACTATACGCAGCATAGGGATGGGGTCCTGCAAGGACGGTCGGCGTTCCCACGACGATTGTCGCCGCGTCAACCAATGCCATGGCCAGTTTCCCGATGTCGGCGACGGCCAGATTGAACAGCTCTACCTTTACTCCCTTTTCTACAAGTGAAGAAACAAAATACTCGACCATTCGCTTGGTGCTTTCATGCATCGACACATATGGCAGTACAACGATGTTACGGCAGGGGCTGAGTACCCAGTCCCGATAGGCATCCATAATCAATGCCGGATCCCGATATATTTGCCCGTGGCTGGGAGCAATCATCCGAATTTCATAAGACTTTAGTTTTTCCAGGTTCTTTTTGATCACGTTTCTAAAGGGCATCATGATCTCGGCAAAGTAGCGCTTGGCCGCCTCATAGACGCGTCCTTCATCAGTGACATAAAGATCGGTAGTTGCAATGTGGGAGCCGAAAAAATCACAACTAAAAAGGATGCCGTCTTCTTCCAGATAGGCCACCATGGTCTCAGGCCAGTGAACCCAAGGCGTATGAATAAATGTCAATGTCCTGTCCCCGAGAGAAAGGGTTTCACCATCCTCGACCGAGATAAAGGATGTTTCAGGTATCTTTAAAAGATCCATAAGCATTCCTTTTGCTTTGGGTGTTGTTATCAGCTTGGCGTTGGGGTGTTTTTCAAGAACCTGCGGAATGGTTCCGGAATGATCCTGCTCTGCATGGAGTGAAATGACGTAATCGAGTTGAGAAACATCCTTAAGTTGTTCTAAAAGTTCATTGGCCATGGGGGGATCAACCGTGTCTATCAATACGGTTTTTTCGCTACCCCGCACCATATAAGCATTGTAGGTCGTGCCGTCAGGAAGTGGGATTAATGAGTCAAAAAGACGCCTGTCCCAATCTACGGCCCCCATCCAAAAAACACCCTCTTTTATTTTTCTTGCTTTCATGTATCCTCCTTTTTTTATAATCCATTTGAAATTTCAATCTCAATGAAAATAACATTAGCTCATGCATGACTCACGCTTTTCAGCAAATGTGCCTTGAACTTTACCGTCACAAAATGTGCCGGCAACGGCCCAACAGATTCTACCACCACAGATCCCGGAATTTATACCATCAAAGGAAATATCATCCGCCGCAGGGCATATTCCGAACTCATCCGCTTTTATTCCGCCGGGTTCTCTTCCACATTTCATGTACTCCCAGCAATTTAGTCTTTTTGGGTTCATTTGAATTTTTTCTTTACAGGATTCTATATCCAGAATTCCGGGTACCGTCGGCTTTTGGGTATGTTATTTATTAAAAGTGCAACCACCAGCATGATTGTCGCACCCAGACCGGCGGGTATAATTGCATAAAGATAGCCAAGGTTATGAATTTTTTGACTTCCGATAACCGCGATTAACGCGGTGGCTCCGCCGGGTGGATGAAGTGTCTTGGTAGCATGCATTATCGCAATCGCTGTTGCGACGGCTATTGATGCCGCCAACCACATGTGGCTGTTGAACAAATTATATGTGGTCACCCCAATAATGGCTGAAATTACATGACCACCGATAAGATTCCTCGGTTGAGCCAATGGACTTCTGATGGCACCATAAATTAAAACAGCCGTAGCGCCAAAGGAGCCGATGATCACAACCAGATCGGTGCCCTTAAAAATGTTATAATTTACAAATGCTACCAGAGAAATGCCTAAGAAAGCGCCGATCCACGACCAGATGATTTCGGAAAAACTCACCATCGGGGGGCTTTGGGTCGTTCCTTTCATTTTGTTTATATATTTCATATCATTCTTTGCTTTCTATTGAATTATCCATATAACAGGAAGCCTTCACAACATCAGTTCTGGTTACGATTCCGACGAGCTTATTGTTCTCGTCGGTAATTGGGACTCGATTAATATTTTTATCGGTAAACGTATTGGCGATTATAGAAATGTCCGCATGTTCACTTACCGTAATCGCCGGAGATGACATAATATCTTCCGCGTTCTGCTTTCGCATGGATATGGCAACGCATCCTTTACTTTTTAAACAATGGGAAACAACGCCCATAAATGTTCTCTTGTCCCGGGCGCCCATGTGGAATAAAAAATCTTTTTCCGAAACAACACCAACAATTCTTCTGTGATCATCGATTACAGGAACTCCGGAGATAACGTGTCGGTTTAGAATGTCGGCCACATCTTGTAACGACGTGTCCCTTTTCACAGAAATGACATTTCTGGTCATAACCTCTTTTGCCTTGACGGAATACTTCAGTCGTTCCACAGCATGTCTGTATGCGAAACGGTAAATTTCTTTAAAATCGCCGGGGGTAATGTCCAGATATCCGCTGATTTCCTTCATTGCCCTTAAAATATCGTCGTCTGATATATCCATAGGGCAAGAGTCGACAGGTTGATTTTTCATTGGGTTCTCCCTTCGGCCCTTGGTGAGGGGTGCATTACCAGTTTGTTAATTGCTATCCAGGACTTTTTGGTTTCAGGTGTCAGGTATCAGCTAATTCGTTTCTTACTCCTGACACCTGACACCTGAAACCTGATTGCAAGGCTTTCGCTCAAAAAATGAATAAGTAATGGGTGAAAAGCATTTTAACAAATCGGTAATGCTCCCTTGGTGAGTTATTCAGGCTTATCTGTTTAACCTTCCGATAGAACATATTTTCTTTTTACTTAAAAAAAGAAATTGTTTCATTGATTTAAGTCAATTTTTTTATCATGATGAAAATAAAATGATTATCCCAATCTATTATACCCTAATCCCTCACCTTTAAATTTTATGACCACAATTCAAGGCGATGACCTTCAGGATCAAAAATATAAAATGCTTGTGCACCCCACACGTTTTTAAGTTTACTTGTTTTTATCCCAAGCTCATTAAAGAGTAAATAAGTCGATTCAACATCTTCAATCTGCCATGATATGGTTATTCCGCTGCCATCCGCACTTTTTATCGATGTATTTGCTGCATTGGCAATACTTAAGTATGTATTGTCCGCCAATTGAAATTCCACAAACCATTCTGATTCATGATTAATCACAAATTTAAGCACATCGCGATAGAACCTGACTGTATTTTCCCAGTTTCGACAATAAAGAATAGTATTTGAGCGTTTGATTTTACTTGTAAGCATTGTGTATCTCTCAAGAAACCTCTACGCAGGCACAATCAACCTCCCCAAGATAATACAATTCATCAGCTTGACCATAATTGTATTCAAGCTTTCAGCTAAGGCGTCAACGTCGGATAGGGGAGGATAAGGATCATCCTCATACAGTCTTATTCGACTAAAATGAATTCCATTTTCTTTTGCCCAATTTCCCATATACGCAACATCTTCAAACGGGACGTGCTGTAAATAATGAATTTTCATGGAAATTTCGAGTGAAACCCGCTAGGGTTAGGCCCGGTAAGATGTTACGGTTTTAATCGATTTTCAAGGGATTTTAATTTTTCATTCAACGCTTTTTCTTTTTCCCAACGTTCTGTGACATCTCTCATAACGGCGGCACTACCGACAATTTCGTTTTGAGGGTCCCGCACAAGAAGTATGCTGAACTCTATGGATAACCGTTCTCCGTCTTTCCTAAGGGCTGGAACCTTTAGCAGTTCATTACCATATCGAGTTTCGCCCGTGTCCATAACCCTGTGATATCCTTCCCAGTGACGCTCACGCAATTTTTCGGGAATAATCAAGTCCAAACTGTGCCCCAAAGCTTCCCGGGCGGAGTAGCCGAATATGGTCTCCGCCCCTGAATTCCATAACCTGATGATACCCTCTCGATCGGCAAACAACATGCCGTCTTGCGAAAAATTTACGATCTGCCTATAAATCCAATCTTGATCAATTACACTATTCATTGTTCGCCCCTTTTTATTTCTATCGCTCTTTACCAGACAGTTTCTTTTATGTAACAAGCGTCTTCTATGCGCATTCTTATACTTGTTTCCTCACTATCACCGGAGATTCATCTACAAAATGATGTTATTGATACATAAATATGCTTGCGCTATTTATTTGCCGAACGGACAATTCGGAAACCGGCATTCCGGACAGTTCAGGCAAAGCCCGCCGTGTCCCATCTCTGCGATATGTGTCCGTTCAATCTTTTCTCCGGCCAGAATTCTGGGTAGAATGAGATCCAGAATAGTAATTTTATGATAAAGTCCGCAGGCCGGCACACCCAGGATCGGCACTTCATGAATATAAGAAATCAAAAACATGGCACCGGGAAGAATCGGGGCTCCGTAACATTCTGTTTCTCCTCCGGTCTATTTTTTGCCTTAAAATCGGCTCGAAATGATCCTCGATGATACGGGTGAAGACCTCATTTCCGGTGATGACAATTCCTGTTTTTGCTTTTCTCAACGGTTTAACCATGGCAATTCCACCAACATTGCCGGCAATGTCGACCGCCTCTTGAACGACCTGTCTTTTTAAAACCAAAGGAATAGCCCTACTCCCTGCTACAATGTCACCTTCTTTGATTAAGGTGTTTGTATGTCTCGCAGCACACATGACTTCTCCGAGCATATTGATGCGGGTCAACGCCGGCACATCGATCTTGAGCAAACCGTCTTCTTTGGCATGTAGATTCAGCTTGCCTTCTTTTGGTTCACCATGCCAGGTAACGCCTGGACCGCAGAATGCCTGAGCCATGGCGATGGCGGCATCGTTTTCGTGCACATACCCTTCATCGATATCTAAAGTGTATACATGTCTTTTCCCAAGCCGCTGAAAATGACAAATATCCACTGGACGGATTTTATGCCCTTTCTTGAAAGCCCTGCCCTTGAATTCGCCTTTACGGATTTCAGTGATATCATGGGCGATAAACAAGCCGATTGCGTCTTCGATTTCTACCTTTTTAAACATATTATTTTCTCTTTCCGTGCCCGAAGATTATTGATGAATCCCTTTTTTTTGATTCATGATCAATTGATAGTATCCATCTCCTTGACAGGAACTGCAATGATTTCCCTGGTCCGCCGCATATGCTTCGCCGCAAATCGGACATATTACGGTCTTGCCCTTTTTTTCGCGCTGATAGTATCGGGTAACATAGATTGCATTCCAAGAAAGGACTGAACGCCCGGCTTTAAAAATGATATTCAACAAAACATCCAGGGGAAGTTCCTTTTTAGGGATCAACAACATGTACCATTGGTAAAGTTTTGGAAACTGTTTGGCTTTTTCCAGATCGAACCACACTCGGCAGCCGTGTTTTTTTCTGCGATCATACAGACTCAGTGCGAACTTGTCCCAATCAAGTATTTTCATCCAGCCGTTTCCAATCGTACAGGGTGTGAACACCTGAATTGCATCCGGCAGACAATGTCGGGTCTCGACGATTGCGTCTGACTCCACATCCGCACCGATTTTTTCTTGGGCCAGATCCGATGCTCTTAGAAAGCGTCCGGGAATATGTGCATCCTCTTTTTTGTCGATCACCACCAGAAACGGCAGATCCGTGTAATTCTTGGCATACTCAAAAAAATAATCGGTTCGTTGCGTCTCCCAAACCAGGATACCGTTTTTGACATACACATCCCAGGAACAGGAGCCGGTGCAATTTACGCCGTGTGTAGACCGAACCTTTTTGTCATATTGCCACCGTTTACGGTAAAAGTCCTCCCAGACTCTCTGTCCGCAACGGATTTCTCCCCAATGGTCGGCGGTTTTTTCTTCCTTGCAACCATATTTTTCACCTTTGGGACGGAAAAAACGTAAGGTGGATAAAAACGATCGATCAGTCATGAGAAGCCTCCGTGATAATTTGAAGAAAAGCATTATTTTCTATCCAATATTCCGACATTATCATAGGACTTATAATGATACAAAATTCAAAATGGGTTAAGACGCTGTTTTCTTTATGGCTGATGCTTTTAATAGATTTTCGTAAAGTTTTTATCATGATCTTGCTATTCTCCGGTCCCTTGAGTTTGGCCGGAAAAACTTCTTGTGAGGGTGCATTCCGCCGCGTCACAAAATTTCAGCAGACCTGTTGATAAACTGTGATGGTCACGCTTTAAATGAAAGTTAAGCCAGGATGGGGTATGGTTGAGCTCCCACATCCTTGGCGGTACACATCTTTCTGAAAAACGGAGCGGCTTTGGATTCGAAAGAAAAAAATGCGCCATGCAGGTGAGTATGGCACCCAGTCTTGCCGTCCGCTCAACCGCCGTTTTGCGCCCCTGTTTGGAATCTCGCCATTCAAGTTCAACCTGTTTCAGCAATTTGTCAGTCACCACTGCGCCCGGTACTATGCCTTGATTCATAATTCTTGCCGCTCCGGGTGTTAGAACATAAGTAGAACCGAACACGGGAATGTTTATTCCGGCCAATTTTAGGTAGAATATAGAGTTACATAAGACCGTTCTATATTGGCGGGGCAATTGTTACTATTACCCTCATATCGCTCGTTGCTCGAACACCATGAGGCTCAATGATATCTGAAATTAAAATATCGCCCGGATTTGCCGGAAGAGTCTTGTTATCTTTCCCAAGAAATTCTCCGTTACCTTCAAGCACCACTATAGATAGCTGTCCATCTATGTCGTGAGAATGAACAGGAAGTTCCTGACCTTTTTTGAAATTAAAATTTAACACCTTAAAATAGGGTGAATCGTGAACTAAATATTTCTTTAAAGCTTTTTCGCTAAAGCCACTTTCTTTATACACCTCAACCCTTTTCAACATTTTTACCATCCTTTTGCATAGATTTTATTCAGGGGCGACGTGATCAATCGCGGGAACATTACCGATTTGTTAAAATGGTTATCACACATTAACTTATTCATTTTTTGAGCGAAAGCCTTGCAATCAGGTGTCAGGTGTCAGCCCCGCCGCCGGCGGAGCCGGATTAATCAAACAAGAA
>CAZIIV010000063.1:0-5470 GCA_964539365.1 uncultured Desulfobacteraceae bacterium
TTAATTGGCACTGTTGTCGCGGTTGCGCGGATTCGGCTTGACCATCCCGGATAAAAGTGCTATTTTTTTATATCCGGTACACTTAACTATGAAGAACAAATCTATTTAATTAAAGAAAACGGAAAATGGGTCATCAGTAAAGAAAAAATTGCGCATTAACCGTCCGTTATAATTTTAGCAAAATCTGATTTGCCACAGACCTGGATTCCCCTGCCGATATCACCCGGATGGCGGGGTTTCCTTTTACCGGACACTTGTATTCACAGATACCGCACCCCACACAGTTTTCCAGATTCACATAAGGAAGTTTTACATTGACTGCTTTGCCCGCCGGTAACCCGGAAGAGGGCCCGTCTTTAAGGCGTATGGCTTTGGGAGATGTTGGGCAATGTTCTTCACAGACGATACAGGGTCCGTTTCCCGACCACGGGAGGCAGCGTCCATGATCTATATAGGCGGACCCTATCCTGACGGGGCGTTCGATTTTCTCTTTGCTTGATAATTTGCGGATAGCCCCCGTGGGACAAACCCCGCCGCAAAGGGTGCAGGTATATTCACAATACCCCTGGATCATAATGAGATTCGGTGTCCAGAACCCGGCCATTCCCGCTTCTGTGAGTGTAGGGTTGATTGCGTTTGTCGGACAAACCTTCATGCAGAGCCCGCACCGCTGGCAGAGTTTTAAAAAATCCTTCTCGGGCAATGAACCCGGAGGTCTGATCAGACGGGAATCAGAAACCGTGTTCACCCTGCCGTCCAACCGTCCCAAAAGAGGAAAAGAAAGGCCGGCCAACAACCCGCCCAGCACCGCCCGGCGACCCATATCGGGTGTTTTACGAACCTCCTTCGGCCACGCCAATTTAAACGCAATGGCATCCTCGGAGCAGGCGTTAAAACAGTTAAAGCAGAACATACACTCCGAGGCGTCCCATTCCTGGCCCGGAACCGGAGAAGCTGCCCCCTGGCAGGATTGAAGACACAAGCTGCAATTCGTGCATTTCTCGGGGTCTTTTTCCAGCCTCAGGATACTGAACCGTCCCAAAAAACCCAAAAGAGCGCCCAGAGGACATAAGGTCCGGCACCAGAAACGCGGACGGAGGCGGTTCAGAAACAAAATAAACAGAAAAAGAATGCCGATGAACCAGGCAGACTTGAAGGCCTTATATCCATATCCGAAAACCGGTGATACCAGGACCTCTCCGCTGTAGCTGATATAATTAAAAATTTTTACATCGCTTTGCGCGGCCAGATCCAATACTTCTTTGATCCCGGTCCCGATCCCGGGTAAAACAGCAAGGGCCAGAGAACGGAACAAAAATGCCATGGGGTCTAACAGTCCGGTGAGATTAAGACCCAACAACGCAGCTACGAGAAATAGAATAAGCAAAAAATATTTGAATCTCTGGCTGACGTGTTTTTGATTCGCATGGATCATATTCTGTTTATTCAGGGCCGGTCTGATGTAACTTGCCATGTGATGAAGGGTACCCAACGGACAGATAAAGCCGCAGAAAATCCTGCCGAACAATAATGTCAGGACAACAATTCCAAACGCCCACCCAAAACCTGTGATCCACTGATGTCCGGATATGAAAGAGGTAATCCATATGAGGGGGTCAAGCTGAAAAAAATATTTTACGGGATACTCCAGCTCAATGTCCTGCTCAGCGTTCAGTGCTATGGAATAATCCAGATAAATGTCCTGGGGCAGACGGCTTTCAATGAGAAGAAAAATGAAAAGAATTAAAAAAAAGGCCTGGCTAATGCGACGGATCCAGACCAGATGAGCTGCCTTCAAATGATCACCTTGTGCTCACGGAGTTTTTGATATTCAGTGGTGCCAAGCCCCCATTTTTCCCCGAGATTAATGAAACCGATGTCCTGTGGCCGAAGATTAAAAAGACCCGCTGCTTTGGCATCTGCGGCAACAGGATCATCACTCAATATAAGGCGGTTTAAGACCGCCACATCCGAACGGCTTCCACCCGAAGGGCCGTTCGCAATCATGATCCGGGTAGCATCTATGAGAGTCATCGCGGGGTTGAAAAATTGGGCCAGATCCACAATGGTCAGATGAATATCCTGATGCAGGGCACTTCTCCTGCCGCCCACAGCCCCGATCCAGTTTTTCATGCCAAGGGTCAGACCGCTAAGACCGTGGACCTTTGCGACGGGTAGATTGATGACTTTGTCGGCCTCAATCAGTGGCAAAAAAACAGGCCAAACATCCAGACGATGTCCCTGTAACTTCACGTTCCGCATCAATGAGGATCGTGGATAGACCAGATCCGCACCGGTTTTTTTTGCCACCATCCCGGCCCCCGTAATGGCGAAACAGCGTCTGGCGTCATGGATGGTATGATCGGCGATTCTGACTTTTTTGGCTCCGGCCTCCTGGCAAAGCTCAACAACAGCTTCCAGAACTTCGGGATTGGTGGTTGCCGCCAAGTCCGGGGGCCTTGCCCAGGAGATATTCGGCTTGATCACCACAACATCCTGTTTTGAAACATATTTCTGCATTCCTCCGGCCGCCTCGAAAACCTTTCTGACCAACGCCCTTACAGAATATCCAGGAGTCCGGCCGATACCTTCAATAATAAATTTTTCATTGGTCGATCCGGCCCGGGCCGAAAACGTTTTTTGAAATGGCCAGGTCATTACGCCGGCCGCCGCGAGACCACCGGATATTTTAAAGAGTTTTTTTATGGATTGCCTTCGGGTAATGGGATGACAATTCATGATTCATTCCTCATCAAACAATACCGGTTATTATTCCAGAATCATTGGGGGATTCGAAAAAAATGCGCCGGATTTCCCTGACCCCGGCATTGGAGAGCATGTCTCGGATCTGTCGTTCAGAATAGGATTGTCCCGAGGGCGTTCCCAAAAGCATATTCAGAGAAAACAAAGCCGGAAAAAGCGGGCCGTCCATACTGTCGTTTAAAATAAAATCGTGGATCAGGATCATACCCCCGGGTTCCAGGGAAGAAACGGCCTTGCCGATAATTTTGCGACACTCCTCGGGTCCTTCTCCGTGGAGGATTTGAGACAGCCATACCACGTCATAGATTCCTTCAATGTCTTCTTCGAGATAATTCACGTCTTTAAAATCAATCCGGTCCTGCAATTTAAATTTCGCAATGGTTTTTTCAGCAAAGGGGCGGGTGGTGGGCAGATCATAAACAGTTGCTTTGAGGCGGGGATTGTTCATACAAAAATAAATGGCATAAGTTCCGGGGCCGCCCCCCAGATCCAGTAAATGCCGTCGACCGGAAATATCGACCTTCGGCACCAGAACCGGAGCAAGATTCATCGCCAAATTGAACATCCCCATAAGAAAATTTTTTCGTTCTTCTTTGTCCGTATGAGTTGCTCTATGCCTTACCGAACGGCCGGATCGAACCGCTATATCCAGCCGGCTCCAGGACTCCACCAAATTGTGATGGTGCAAGATGATGTGCCCCATATATCGGGAAGAATCCTTGGAAAGAAAAGTTAAGCTTAACGGTGTGTTAGAATAAACATCTTCTTTTTTCACCAGAAGGTCCATGGCGGAAAGGGCATTGAGAAGCATCTTAACACCTCTTTTGTCGCCCTTAATTTTGTCGGCCACATTTTCCCCTTTAAGATGATCCTTTCCGATAATGGTAAAAACGTCGAGTTTAACCCCTGCATGAAGCGTACAAGTCTCCCAATATCCTCCTGATAATTTAAGAATTTCTTCCGGTTTCAATTCTTTTGCGATCATATCATCTGATCTTTTCTGTGATTTTTTAAGATATAGTGTATATTATTTTTATCAAAGTTACATCAATTTTTCAACCGGTATAGCTTAGGCCCCGGCGTTCTCCACTTGTGTATCTTCTGATCATCCCCAAGAAAAGCACAAAAAAATTCTGTAAGTGATCCGGTTTTTAACAGGTGGATCTGTGTTACCACCTTTTTAAATTTTTGAAAATTTCTGATAAAAACACTTTACATTTTTCATTCATGATTTATTGTCATAAATCGTTATCATTAAAATCCGTATTCAGGAGATGCCATGACCCACCAAATGAAAATTCCGGATGGTTT
The DNA here is from genome assembly GCA_964539365.1 of uncultured Desulfobacteraceae bacterium. Classification (GTDB taxonomy): domain Bacteria; phylum Desulfobacterota; class Desulfobacteria; order Desulfobacterales; family UBA11574; genus S5133MH16. The sequence goes on from CAZIIV010000063.1 coordinate 4,075, forward strand.
GCAACGGTCTTTTCACCGCTTAATTGATCATCTTCCCGACCCACTCAAAGATGATGACCACACGAAACAAGTTATTTTAACTTACTTAAAATTTGGGAATGAAAAATTGGCCCGACATCGTATCGAAATCATCAAAATAAGTTTTCGCGAAAAAACCCCTGAAGAATCATCTGAAATTCAGACATTGCTGGATCTATACTCTGACGGAAGTGATGCGACTGAATCCGGTCTGTCCGAAAGAGACAGCTTTGAATTCCCAACCGATTAGCTCAATTTGAAAACAATCTCTTTGCACCAAAAAAGGGCAACACCAAAACTGTGTTGCCCTTGAGAGAAAAGAGTCTGTGTGATTAACAGCAGGAATTCGTTTTTGATCCGCAACCCGAACAGCCTGGTCCGAAATCTATGCTGGAGTCGAGTTTAAAACCCATTCCGGAAAAATCTATTTTAATGGGTTTTGCTTTTTCCATAAACTCCTTATCAACAATATATGTAAAACCGTCAATGTCAAAAACGTGATCGGTATCTTTAGACTCATCCAGAGCCATTGCCAGTGATGGGCCGCCTCATCCTCCCGCATTCAAAAAGATCCGTATGGGTGCAACCTCTTTACCTTTGAAATATTCGGCAATCTGTTCTGTGGCTATTTTTGTGACTTCAAGCATAATATTCTCCTTATTATATATAATATCGGTCCTATTAAAAAGGTTTTGAGTTCAAAATTACAATAGTTACGGCATATGGATTTGTCAATGCAGACGTTAAAAAAACCATAGTTCAATTATAGTTACCTCCACAATTTATTGCACGGTTAAAAATTTAAAGCTTGAAACAAAGTGAATTCTAATTGTTTAGAATCGGTCACATATTATTTTTCTACACTTTTTAAGTATTCCTGGTAAACGGCATGATTCTTTTCAGAAAAGAGAATAAAGACGACCTTTTTTATCGTACTGTTATCCTTTAAAAAAGCGCAGGTAGTATCGACTGCGATTTTACATGCCTCTGGTATAGGATACCCATACACGCCACAACTTATGGCCGGAAAGGCGATAGAAGCGATATCATTTTTTACGGCAAGTTCCAGACTGTTCAAATAGCAAGAGGAAAGAAGTTTTCGGTCTTGAGCCTTTCCACTGTAAATCGGCCCTACTGTATGTATTACATATCTGGTCGGAAGATTATAGCCTCTCGTTATTCTGGCTTCACCGGCAGGGCATCCCCCGATTTTGCGGCACTCATTTAAGAGCCCCGGACCCGCTGCTCTGTGGATGGCCCCATCCACACCCCCTCCTCCCAAAAGCGAGGTGTTCGCTGCATTAACTATTGCATCCACTTGAAGACAGGTAATATCTCCCCGTAAAACTTCTATGCGATCAAGTGTTTCCTTTTCCAT